>JAKUUF010000066.1 GCA_022448705.1 SAR324 cluster bacterium
TTTTTGATATTTCCCAATCAGGTCTTCCGGAAAGGCGATGTCTTCAATTTTACCGCTTCCGTGAATGCTTTGCATGGTTCGCGCAATATCCTTAAAACTTCTGGCTTTGCCTGTACCGGCATTGATAATTCCGCTGGATTTGGTTTGGAAAAAATGCAGATTGATTTTTACTGCGTCTGCAACATGAATAAAATAACGACGGTATTCTTCGCTGTCCTCCATCAGTTTCATTTTTCCTGAATCCTGAAGCTGATTAAAGAGGTGAAAAGCAACTGATGCCATGCGTCCTTTGTGATTTTCCTGAGGGCCATAGACGTTGAAGTAGCGCAGTCCCAAAATCTGAATTTCTGCGTCAGGCAAAACACGCCTGACATAATTATCGAAGGCAAATTTGGAAAATCCGTAAACGTTCAGCGGGTATTCCGCTTTGGGTTCCTCTGCAAATCCATTATCACCATTTCCATAAACTGCTGCGCTGGAGGCATAAAGGAAGTCGATCTTGTGTTCAAGGCAATGATTCAGCAGGATTTTGGAATATTCATAGTTATTGGACATCATGTACTTGCCATCCTGTTCGGTGGTGGATGAGCATGCACCCTGATGAAAGATGGCACTTACATTAGGTATTCTTCCGAGGCTGGCCAGAAAGTCATCTTTGTCCATGTAATCAGTGAATGACAATCTGTTCAGGTTTAGATGTTTCTGAGCGTTGCTTAAATTATCAACAACAAGAATGTTTTCTTCTCCTGCATCATTAAGCCCCCTCACAATATTGCTTCCGATGAATCCGGCTCCTCCAGTGACAACTATCATGACTGCTCCAAAATTGAGTTAACAATTCCAGAGGTGGACTTACCTTCAACGTATGGCACAATTTTCACACATCCTCCATTTTCTGTAACAGTATCATATCCCACAACATCTTCCGGAAGATAATCTCCTCCCTTGACCAGTACATCCGGACTCACTGATTGAATCAATCTGGCGGGTGTTTCTTCATCAAAAATCACAATGCAGTCGATTGCTTCAATTGCACTGAGCAGATACGCGCGGTCAGCCTGAGTCATGATTGGACGGCGGGGGCCTTTCAGTTTCCTGACAGATGAATCAGAATTAAGGCCAAGTACAAGAATATCGCCGAAACCGGCGGCAGTTTGCAAATACCTCACATGCCCTGAGTGGAGTATGTCAAAACAGCCGTTGGTGAAAACCAGTTTCCGGGATTCTTTTCTCCAGGACCGGACCCGGCTGCCGATTTCCTCAAGTGAAATAATTTTGTGATCAGTGAATGTTTGTTCTGCGGGCATCGGTATTTTATGTCCATTAGCCTTTGCATATCTTATCACATAGACTTGCTGAAAACGAATTAAAAATAATTCAACCTCCCGCGGAGAATCGTGAATTTATATGGTATTTTCAGTAGTGAAGCAGTCTTTGTCTTGCAAGAATGAGATAAATCCAATCTAATATTCTGTAGTTTACTGACAATTCAAAGCATTTATAAAAAACTAAAAAATACAAATCCAGGATGATTCAGGAATTAAGAGAATATTCAAACAGCATTTTTTTCAAAATTTTACTTGGCGTTATTGCCATTACATTTGTGCTGTCTTTTGGTGTTGGAGGATTTTTTGGAGACCGCAAGGAAGTTATTGCTACTGTTAATGATAACGAAATATTGCTTAGAGAATACCGGGAGGCATACCAGAACCGCATTCAGGCACTGCGTCAGCAGTTCGGGGAGAGCGCTGATCAAATTGCCGAACAGATTAATCTTCGTCAGCAAGTATTTGAACAGCTCATTGACCGATATCTGCTGTTGTCCGAAGCCGCTGACATGAACCTGATGACCACAGATTTGGAACTTCAGGACTACATTCGCAACCAGCCTTTTTTCCAGAAAAACGGACAGTTTGATTATGCAACATATGAAACAGTTTTAAGCCAGAATAGGATTGTACGCCATGAATATGAAAATTCTCTGAGGGCAGATATTCTGCTGACAAAAAAACAACAGCTGATTGGTGCAGGACTGGTGATTAATGATCGTGAAGTGGAACAGGCATACAGAAGGGATTTTGAGAAAATTGAAGTGGATTATGTATATTTTGATCCACAGGTTTTTATTGATCAAACAAATGCAGATGAAAGCGAGCTCAGGCAATATCACCTGGAAAATCCGGACCAGTTCAAAACATTGAATCAGTTCAGAATGGAGTACTTCACCCTTTCTACAGATGATTTCAAAAATAATGTGAATGTGCGGGAGAGAGAAATAAGACGATACTACAAAAAGTACGAGGACAACTTTGTCACTCCTGCAGAAATAAAGGCCAGACACATTCTTTTCAAACTTGCTCCGGATGCTTCTGAGGAATTGCTGCAGGAAAAACGTCAGCAGCTTGGTAAATTGCTGGATCATATCAATGAGGGATCTTCATTTGAGGAACTGGCCATCAAACATTCCGAGGATGGAACTGCTGCAGAAGGCGGTGATCTAGGATGGTTCAAACCAGGAGAAATGGTTCCTGAATTTGAGAATGCTGCATTTGCGATGGAAACAGGTCAGGTCAGTGAAATTGTGAGGTCTCCGTTTGGCCTGCACCTGATTAAAGTTGAGCAGCGCAAGCAGGAAGTTACAAAATCACTGGATGAAGTGCGTGATGAAATCACTGAAATTCTTGCTGAAAGCCGTGCACAAAAACTTCTTGATGAAGAACTTGAGAAGCTGCTGGAACTGGCGGGGGAGTCATTTGCTGAAGAAGCACAGCGATTGAGTAAAGAGGTTAAAAAATCTGAATGGTTTGACAGAAATGATGTGATCCCGGGGCTTGGCTCTGTGAACGAGTTGATCCCCGAACTGGAGCTGCGGAAACAGGGTGAAATGGGAATCTGGAAGCGTAACCCTGTTATGGGCCATGTGATTTACCGTGTGGGAGAAACCAAGGAACCTGTTGTCCGCACCTTTGAAGATGCAGAATCAGATGTGGAAAATGCAGTGCGTCTTGAAAAGGCCGAGGCGCTTTCGCTTGAAGCAGCAAAGAAAACACTGACACAGGTTCGGGGAGGCGAAGATTTTGAGAGCCTGGCTCAGAAGCAGGGACTGAGCACTGAAATAATGGAATTTACAGTAAATACAAGATTTCTTCCTTTACTTGGTGACAATTCAGAATTCCGCAAAGTGGGACTGCATTTAAACGAAAATGAACCTTTTGGTTTAAGTGTAAATGAAAAACGTGCTGACCTGATACGCTTCAGGAAACGCACTTTTGCAGACGGAAACCCGGAAGAGCAAAAAGAAAATGTCAGAACACAGCTCCTGCAGAATCTGCAGCAGGCTTTGCTCAGCAAGGAACTGAAACGGTTGCGTGAGTCTGCTGAAATCGAGGTTATCAACCCTGTATTCCGTCTGCAGGAATCTTCTTGATCAAATCCATGCATTTCATCGCATTTTAAGAAATGCAGCCCATCGGGCTATGATGATGCAGTAATAGAATGCCCTGCCTCCATTACTCAAACCGCCTTGATCGTCTTATTGTTCCGCTGGCACAGGAACTGGATAAAAGGAATCCTTTTGATACTGCAGAAATCGTGGTTCCGAATTTCAGCCTGGAAAAGTGGATCTCGCTCAAGCTGGCTCAATATCAGGGAATTGCCGCGAACCTTAGTTTCATAACACTGGAAAAGGCAATTTACCAAAGTCTCAAAAACAGCCTTCAAAACCGCCATTGTGAGCTGCTGAAACAGGAAACCATTCAGTGCCTGCTGATGGATATTTTAAGGGAGAAACTTGTGACTGTAGATCCAGTCTGGGATCCCGTACGCAGCTACCTGAGTCCGGAAGCAGACATCAATTCTGAAGCAGCTGAACACAGGCTTTTTCAATTGTCCGGGCGTCTTTCATACTTGTTCAAGGAATATGAATATTCGCGAAATGAGGAATTGATCGCTGCATGGAATGAAGGCCGGAATGCCGTCGATCAACAGCCGCTGGGCACAGAGAGCTGGCAGCGAACATTATGGAATGATCTTTTTGCTGCAGAAGGTAAGCTGACTTTCTTCAACCGGAATTTGAATGATTTAAATGAAGCAGAGCTGCATACTGAACTCTTCACCTTGCCTCAGCTTTACAGGATTTGCAGAGACAGCCAAAAAAATCATGTTTCAGATCAAGTTGATCCGGTTTCAGGACCTGAAACCGGTCCCCTTCATATATTTGGTGTTTCATATCTTTCACGTTTTCACCAGAATGCACTAACAGAATATCTGGCTCACTTAAGGGACATTCATGTTTACACCCTAAATCCATGTATGGAGTTCTGGGAAGATGTTCAAAGTTTGGGTGAAGCCAGATCAGCTGTCAGGAGGTCCCTGGAATCAAATCGGCAGCTTTTTGAAAATCAGAAAAGTTTGTCTGAAACGGAAATCTTGCAGGGCGAATTGTTTCAGCATGAAGACGATAATCCTTTTTTACAGGCCTGGGGAAGGCCTGGTCGTGAAAATATCAGGCTGCTGAATCAATGGAGTGATTGGAATTTTGAGCCCTGGTTTGCTGAATCAGCAACATTATCAGCTAATGAACAGCATCTTGAAAATCCTCAGCCAAGCATATTGAACCAGATTCAGCATGATATTTTATGCAGGCAGCCGCGGCGCAGCAACTCACTGAATCTGGAGCAGGACAACAGTTTGGTTGTACTGGCATGCGCCAATCCCAGGCGTGAAGTTGAAGCAGTGGCAAATATGATATGGGACCTGATTCGTAATGATCCTGATTTGAAACTGAATGATTGTGCGGTGATCACCCATGATATGGAATTATATCAACATGAAATTGAACAGGTTTTTGAAAGCATTCACGATTTGCCTTATCACCTGATTGACGGAATCAGCGGAAGCGCAGGTCGTCTGGAAGATGCGGCAAATTCCCTTTTAGGATTATGCTTCACTGAATACTCTCGTCGGGATTTGTTTAAATTGATCAATAATCCGTGTTTTCTGCGTAAATTTGAAGAAAATGAGCCTGCAGGAAAAAGGAGGGTCAGTGAAGAACTGCAAATTGATCAATGGCTTAAATGGGCTGATGAGCTTAATGTATTTTTTGGGATAGATAATGAGTCCCAAAAAGAACATGGTTATCACCATTTGGAAAAAAACATATACCACTGGGAACAGGCATTTCAACGCCTGACTCTGGGTGAAATGATTGCTGCAGATGGAAAAAATGAACCCATTCCGAATGACAGTCAAAATCTGATAGCAGCTGAACTGCCTGATGAACTCAGTGCTGAAGCAGCACGTTTTATGCTGATAGTACGTTCTTTAATTGCAGACACTCGAGATTTGCCTGAGTGGAAAATGAAAGGCAAGGAATGGGGACTCTATCTGCACACTTTAATCAAAACCTATCTGAAGCCCATAAGTGAAGCTGACAAGGAGGTTTTCGAGAGTTTGCTTCATAACGCGGTTTCCATAAATGATCTTGACATAGGACAGCTGGACGAGAACAAGCAATTCGGATTCAGCACCATTTTTGAGTTTTTCAAGCAGAAACAGGAAAAAGCTCTATTGCACAGGGGGCATTATCTGGCAGAAGGTGTGACCGTTTCTTCTTTCCAGCCGATGCGTCCTATACCTTTCAAAGCTGTCTTCCTTTTAGGAATGGGAGAAGGTTTGTTTCCCACTCCTTATCACCGTGATACTCTTGATTTAAGGTACATACCTGTACGGCTCAATCCAGCAGTGCAGGGACATGCATTCCGAGAACGGCGATTAGGTGATGTTTCAGTCACAGAACGTGACCGTTACATGTTTCTGGAAACTTTAGTCTCTACCGGAAAACATCTTGTTATGAGTTACGTCTCCCGCAATGACCGAACAGATGATGAACTCAATCCTTCCTCAATAATCCAAACTTTAATTGATGAACTTGAAAACGGTTATTTGAAGAAAAAATTCAGCAAAATCGAACATCCGTTAAAATCCTATTCTTTGGAATATTTCCCGGAACTTAATGAGTCTGAAAGCGTGGAGCCCGGGAACAAGAAAAGTATGCCTAACTATGATCCTGCTTCATTCAGGCAGGCAAGAGCTTTGCGGTTACGTGAACTGTTTGATCATAAGTTTCCCGGTTTCAAGCGCATTTCTCCTGAGTTTATTCCCGATGAACTGAAACATTCTTTCTCTGGAAGATATTTTAATGAGGCTTCTCAGGAATCCGCTTCGAATAACCGCATTCCAACAGTTTCAATTTCAAGGCTGCGAAGATTTCTGGAATCCCCCTTACAGTCCACAGCAAGTCATTTATTGGGGATGGCCGAAGATGAGGAAGATATTGAAGAAAAAACAGAGGAGCCTCTGGCATTAGATAGATTGAGTGAATGGTCACTGCTTAGAAAAATCTGGGATAACAGCCTGAAATCCGTGGAAACTGAACATGACTGGCCCCGGCTTTATGAGCATCAGACACAGCGTATGTTAATGGAAGGTGAAATGCCAGGAGGTATTTTTGGAGAAGCAAACCAGGCAAAGCACATCAGGGTACTTAAAAGCTGGCAAAAAAAGTTAATTTCAGCATTGGAAACAAATTGGGACACTCTAACTAACAATATATTTCAGTTTCATTTTGGAGGCCTGAGGGAAGAATTGGTAAACAACGGTATCTCAGGCTCATATAGATTTGTTCGTCCGCCCAGTTTGCACTTCGAGTATCCTGCTGCATCTGAGGCAGAAAAAACAAGTATGGAAATTCATGGAAAGACTGAATGGTGGTATACTGATGATTCCAAAAACTGGAAATGCATATATTTCTGTGAACGTCAAAGCAAAGAAAAAGACTGGCTTCGTCATTTTCTGGATGTTGTGATTTTACGTGAGGCAAATATAATACCGGACGGAGCAAGCGTAACCGGATTGTGCGTAGCCGCCGAAGGCAAAGGGGTATCAAGAAAAATCAATCTTCCTACAAAAGAGCAGTCAAAAGAATATCTGGCTGCTATGGTGCAGGAGATTAATAATGGGAATAATGCTGTATTGATGCCGGTGGAATCTGTGCTGGAATTATCAAAAGAAAACTTGAGCGGATCGGAATATAATGCAAGATTTAATGAGTGGATGGACAGGAAGCTCCACCACTCTTCAGGGAACATGGGGATCAGTTCTCAATATGGTCCGGTAAAATTTTTAGAGGACGTACCTTTCCCGGAAAACCCTTACCAGTTGATGAACAGTCGCTTCGGTCTTTTTTTTGACACAGTTTCGACATAACTGATGCGTCACGAAAATTCAAAATATACTAAAATATATACTGCCCTTTGAAATCTTTACCGAAAGAAGAAACCAGATAAAGAAATGATATCTTAATTGTTACCGTATATGAGTTCGTGATAAAACGATTAGACTCGCAACTGTCGATGGCATAAGAAAAATACGATGGAAAATCATCTCAGGCAAATGCAGGCGTTACTGGAAGAGGGGACTTCATTTGTCTGCGTCACACTGGTTGACATCAAGGGGAGTACTCCTCGCGCGCAAGGAGGACGAATGCTGGTTACAGCCTCTGGCCTGCATTCCGGAACGGTTGGAGGAGGTCTGGTTGAGGCAAAAGCACTGGAATTCTCTCAAGAATTTTTGCAGCAGAACGAACTTTCCGGGCAAACAAAATTTGTTCAATGGAATCTGAACCGTGATATTGGCATGAGCTGCGGAGGTTCGGTCAAGTTATATTTTGAACGTTTCAATACCAACCCATGGCAAATCATGATCTTTGGTGCAGGACATGTTGCACAGGCTCTGATTCCTTTGCTGCTGACGCTGGATTGTCAGCTTACATGTTATGATACACGCAGGGAGTGGCTGGACAAACTGCCTGAATCACCAAAACTTAACAAGCTTTGTGTTGA
>JAKUUF010000067.1 GCA_022448705.1 SAR324 cluster bacterium
TGATTTTAACCGAAAAATCCCAGAAAATTCCTGGATATAATGCCGACAACTGTTTTACCACTCTAGCATGAATGTAAATATAAGATATAATTTTTCTTTTTTTAACTGATGTGAGAATTTATAAATAGTTAAAAGCTAATAAATACTTAAACAACATGCAGAAACAGAACAAACAATGGAACGGCCTTTAAAATTCATACTTGAAGACATTGTATTTGGACCATTGTTTCTCTTAACGTTGTTGACTTGTGCCCTCATATTGATGTACAAGCACAGGAAAGATTTAAAAATTTCATTCAGAACTCTTTTAGGATCTTGGGTTGTTCTTTTTCTTGGCAGCAACACACTGTTTTTCCAGCTTGTTTCATATCCATTAAAATATTTGACTCCAGAAAGTACAAAACATCCAAGTGATGCGATTGTTGTAGCCTCTGCTGGTGTACATAAATCGGGTGCTCCAACACCAGGTTCAACCCTGAGAGCACATGCGGCTGCAAAATTATATTTAGAAGGACTGGCTCCGCTTGTAATTATAACCGGCGGTGTTACTGAACCATATCTTCACCCGGTAAACATCAAAGGTATTGCCATCATTCTACAAGGCATGGGAGTACCTTCACATGACATTATCATTGAAAATCGCTCTGCAGACACATACAAGAATGGAATAGAGACCGCCAAAATACTTGAGCGTTTAAAATTGAAAACTGTGCTTCTTGTATCACATGATTATCATTTGTTGCGCCTTGTTTCTGTTTTTAAAAAACTAGGTATTGAGTCCTATGCATATGCAGCAAACCAGTCTTATCCAATAACAGCAACCCCCTGGTGGCGTTACTTTGACTGGGCAAATTTTAATCGAATTCAGACCATTGTGCATGAATATTTAGGGCTCCTGTCATACAAATACTCAAATCGAATCTGATAATCACACGAAATAAGGTATCTCTGATTGTGAATACTAACCGCAGGAGGGAACGCATATTTGATGCAATACATATCAGGCGAGCCATTTTGTTTCACAACCTGCCATAATTCACTACTGAGGAGGGGAAAATGTATTTTGCGGGATTATAAGCGGCAACCGATTATGGGAAAAATCTCAGCTGCAATTCTCTAAAACTTTATAACCAAATTAATAACTTAAAAATAACTGTCAATCTTCAGTTGATACTTCTTTTTTCTGCAGTTTAAGGTAGTTTCTTTGAAGAAAAATTTTTTGCTGATTATAATCTGATTCAGATAAACGCCCAAGAGCATAATCATCCTCCAAATCAGATAAGGCAGTCAGGCAGAAATCTGCTTGACTGGTATCCAGTTGATAATTTTCAGGAATTTCATATTTCTGGATTTTGCTCCTGAACAGTGGATAGGTGATCACTCCTACTGACCCCAAGATAACAATTACAGCGAATGTCCAAATCATGACCGGTTAAAGATCTTTATTTAAGTTTTTTCAAAGTTTAGGTATTTGAATGATTATTAACATAAGCATTCTTGATCTGACTTAAGTAAAAATCCTTTATTTAATGTTTTTCTGAAGTTATGTAGATTTATAGTGTGATTCGCAAAATCTAATATTTAAATTTTTAAGGAAGGAGTACGTTAGATTAAGGAAAGATACAATTTGGAAAGAATACCCGGTTCTTACCAGTTGCTGTCATTCCTGCAGACAATTTTATTTTGACGTATGCGGAATTCTCCATCTTCAACAGGGCGTCTGTCCAGAATCCGGGTTTCACGCTCATTAAGCGCTATACCGAAGCTGCCGTCTTTTCTCAAAACAATTTCTGTCCCAGGCTTTGAGTAAAATATTTCTATCCCCCGGTCAATAACATTATTTTGCATTATATTTTCCGGGATTTCCGTTAGTTCTGTTTTTCTAAGACTAACTGAACGATTTATTCCTTCTCCTGTTGATTCAGAAGTTAGTTTGTATTTAGTACCAATTTTATGAACCATTCGTCTACGGAATGAATTCATTGGTTCCAGTTGCAGTTGAGTCTCTTCAGATTTGATAAAACGCACAAGTGCATCATTAATTTCAGCAATCAGTTCCTCATCAGAACTGCTTAAATCCATATCATCAAACACGGGCATTTTTTAGATAACTTTGCAGTTAAAACTGCATACATAAGTTGGCAGTTTTAAACTCCAATATAATTTTACTTGTGATGTCGGCAGAAGTAACTGGGATTTATCTGTAAAACCCACAGCATCAACTTTATGCATCATAAGTTCTAGGGGAATCTGAGGATTCAGTTTCGGGTAAGATGGTTGCTTCCGGACTTTCTTTATTGGAACCTTCTTCATCTTCAGATACAGGATCTATTACCGGACTGGGGAACCGCTCAAGTGATTTATTTAATACTTCTTCCACTGTATTTACCGGGATTATTTCAAGCCCATTTTGGATTTCTTCCGGAATTTCACTAAGATCTTTCTTGTTTTTATCCGGAATAATTACAGTGGAAATGACACCTCGTTTTGCAGCAAGAAGTTTTTCTTTTAATCCTCCTATTGCCAATACCTTGCCCCGCAAAGTTGTTTCTCCAGTCATAGCAACTTCATTCCTAACCGGGATACTGGTAAATGCACTGACTAAAGAAGTAGCTATTGTAACCCCGGCAGATGGACCGTCTTTAGGTACAGCTCCTGCCGGTACGTGAATGTGAATATCTGTTTTTTCAAATACTGAAGAAAATATTCCCAGCCTGTTTGCATTCGTACGTACATAACTCAGCGCAGCCTGTGCTGATTCTTTCATCACATCTCCAAGCTTCCCGGTTAACTGTAACTTTCCTGTACCTTTCATGATATTTACTTCAGTAACAAGGAGTTCTCCGCCTGCTTGTGTCCATGCCAATCCACATGTAGTACCAATTTCGTTTTGTTCTTCAGCTTTTGCATGTTTGTAACGTGGCACTCCCAAGAATTTCTGTACACGTTTTGATGTAACCACTACTTTGCTGAGTTTTGTCTTCTTAACCAGTTGTGTTGCAACCTTACGACATGTTTTTGCGATCTCCCTTTCCAGGTTCCTCACTCCGGCTTCTCTGGTATAACTGCGAATAATGTCAAGAATAGCTTTTTGCTGAAACTGAATCTTTTTAACTGTGAGACCATTTTCATCCATTTGTTTTGGAAGCAGATGTTCACGTGCAATATGTTCTTTTTCCAACTCTGTGTAGCCTGAAAGCATGATAACTTCCATACGATCTTTTAGCGCGGGTGGAATGTTCTGCGCAACATTCGCAGTGCAAAAAAACAGTACATCCGAAACATCAAATTCCACTTCTAAATAATGATCCATAAAAGTGTGGTTTTGTTCAGGGTCAAGTACTTCAAGCAGGGCTGCAGCTGGGTCTCCCATCACCCCATAAGTCATTTTGTCAATTTCATCAAAAAGCAGCAGCGGATTTTTGTATTTTACTTTGCGCAGGGACTGAATCACTTTACCGGGCATGGCACCGATGTAAGTTCTGCGGTGTCCTCTGATTTCAGCTTCGTCACGAACCCCTCCCAGGCTTACATGGGCAAATTTTCTTCCTAAAGCTTCTGCAACAGAGCGAGCAAGAGATGTTTTGCCTACACCTGGCGGTCCTACCAGACAAATAATCGGTCCTTTCATTTTCCCCACCTGCTGTGCAACAGCAAGATACTCAATAATACGTTCTTTTACTTTTTCCAAACCATAATGCCGCGCATCCAATACTTTTTCGGCTTTTCCCAAGTCAAAATTATCTTCAGTCTTTTCGTCCCATGGCATACAAATCAACCAGTCAAGATAGTTGCGTACAACGTTTGCTTCAGAAGACATGGATGGCATCATTTTGAGTTTTTTCAGTTCTTTTTCCGCCATTTCCTTTGCTTCAGCTGAAAGCTTAACCTCCTCAATCTTTTTAGCATACTCTTCCATTTCTGCTTTGCCGTCTTCGCCATGCCCCAACTCTTTTTGAATGGCCTTAACTTGTTCATTGAGGTAATATTCTTTTTGAGTCCTTCCAATCTGTCCCTGAACTCTTTCCTTCAGTTTCCTTTCTACTTTTTTAAATTCTTTTTCCTCAAGCATTCGTCCATAGACTATTTCCAAACGTCTTTTTGGATCAGCATTTTCCAGCAAATCCTGCTTCTTTCTCAATTCCATGTTTAAAAGCGGAGCAATTCTGTCAGCAAGGATATGTGGTTCGTCTGAATCTACGGACAATTTTTCAATTCCCTCAGTACGGCGCTTAACGTCCTTAAGATAACGCTTGAACTCGGTTCGAACATTTTTGCTGAGAGCAATCAATTCGGGTGCCCTTGAAACATTTTCAGGAATTGGTTCCACAACTGCGGCAAAATGTGGTTCTTCCATATGCGCCTCAATCAGTCGCCCTCTTGTTTTTGCCTCAAACAACGCCTTGATGGTTCCATTGTGGAGCCGCATGATCTGCAGTACCTGGCCAATAGTGCCTACACGAAACAAATCCTTTGCTTCAGGCTCTTCAACCAGTGGATCCTCTTGAGCAACAACAAAAATTTGCCTGTCTCCCGCGAGAGCTTTTTCCAGAGATGCTATTGAGAGTGTGCGTCCAATGAAAAATGGTGCAGTCATGTGGGGGAACACCACAATGTCTCTCATTGGCAACATTGGAAGAGCTAACTGTTTTGGGGTAGTAGATTTGTCTTTGACTTCTCCGGGCATAAACTAACTTGAATTTGATTATGTGTTTAAGAAAATGTTAATTCATTTACTGGGATCAAAAATGAAAATGCCTGCTTTTTCTAATATTATTACATAAATATTAAACCTGCCATGTTTAGGTTGTGATATTTTACTTTATCGATGACTTTACAAAAAATCAAGAAATCAAAGATCAGCATCCGATGCATTGGATTTTGATATTAAGGAGGAAAAGATGATGCACTCATTTCCACACAGATTTTATCCTGTTTAATGTAACTGCCAACTTCCTTAAATTTAATCCCATGGTTTTTATTCCCAACAACACTTCGCAGGTGAAATTTCCCATTATTTTTTGCTGCTGACAACGCATCCTCAAATGTCTCAGAACATGCTCGGCTTATTACTTTGACATCAAGCGCTCCACGATCTATTACCTTGTATTCAGGATCATAAAATGTCTGGTATTTCTGCTTAGCAGCGGCACAACCAATAATCAGAATTAAACCAAACAGAATTAAAAGAAGTATGCTGCGCATTAATTTTCTTTAGTGAAGTCTTGACAACATTCTGCTCGTTCTACAAACTACCAGTTTAAGAAGCCAGATTTATACAACAAAATTAATCAACTCGTGAAAAACCCTTTTTTACAATAAGTGCAACCTTCATGCAGATCACACAATCTACAAAGTTATTTTCTCTAGCCCAGCAAAGACTCCCTGGGGGAGTTAACAGTCCTGTCCGTGCTTTTAAATCTGTGAATATGACTCCCTTATTCATTACAAGGGGGCAAGGATCAAAACTCTTTGACAAGGATGGTAACGAATATATTGACTACGTGGGTTCGTGGGGACCAATGATTCTTGGACACGCCAACCCGAAAGTTGTCAGTAAACTTAAAGAAACTCTGGACAATGGGACTTCTTTTGGTGCACCAACTGAAGGTGAGATTTTGTTAGCTGAAATGATATGTGAAGCAGTACCAAGTGTGGAAATGATTCGCCTGGTAAATTCAGGTTCAGAAGCAGCAATGGCAGTTCTGCGTTTGGCTCGTGGTTATACTAAACGTGATAAAATAATTAAATTTGAAGGCTGCTATCACGGCAGCGTTGACCCTCTTCTTGTAAAGGCAGGTTCCGGAGCAATGACATTAGGAATTCCAGACTCTCCGGGAGTTCCGGTTTCTTTTGTCGAACATACACTTCAGGCTAAATTCAACGATCTGGACTCTGTTATTAGAATTACAGAAGAAAACTCTCAGGATATCGCGGCAATTATTCTTGAACCTGTAGCAGGGAATATGGGCATGATACCTCCTGAACATGGATTCCTGCAAGGTCTTCGTGATTTATGCGATCGTGAAGGAATATTGCTGATATTTGATGAGGTGATGAGTGGTTTTCGTATTGATTTTGGAGGAGCACAATCACTGTTTGGTATTGTTCCAGACTTAAGTATTTTTGGAAAGGTTATTGGTGGTGGCCTGCCTGTAGGAGCATACGGTGGACGCCAGGATATTATGCTTCAGGTTGCGCCTTCAGGACCAATATATCAGGCAGGAACTTTGTCTGGGAATCCACTAGCAGTAACTGCAGGTTTAACGACCTTGGAAATACTCAAAGAACAGAATCCATATCCTGAGCTTGGCCAAAAAACAGCATGGCTTTGTGAAGAGCTGACAACAGCTGCTGAGACTGCCGGAATTCAAATTCAGACACAATCAATCGGTGGTATGTTTGGGTATTTTTTTGCAGAAAATGCAGTGCGTAATTTCCAGGAAGCACTTAATTCTGATACGGGGAAGTTTACTAAATTTTTCCAGAATATGCTGAAGGAGGGCATTTATTTACCACCATCAGCTTTTGAATCCCTTTTTATTTCAACTGCACATTCAGAAGAAGACCTGGAAAGAACAGCCTCAGCATTCAGAAAGGCTTTGAAAGACTAGCAAATATTTTCGAGTTCATTTGAGTCAAAACTGATCTTGAAAAGCAAAAGATTATTTCCATTCTGTATGAGGTTTTTCATCCGGATGAGTTATTTCGTTGATTCTCACACCATAGCGGTCGTTAACAACAACAACTTCTCCCCTGGCAATCAGACGGTCCCCTATTAACACATCAATGGTTGAGCCCACTATTTTATCAAATTTCACAACGGTGCCTTGTTTCCAGAGCATAACATCATATAGTGAAACCTGGGAGCGAGCAATTTCAGCCTGCATCACTTGTGGTGCGTCTGCCAAAAAATCCAGCTTGTGCTGTAAAGAGTTCTGTATTGAAGATTCGGCACTCATATTTCCAATATTAAAAATAACTGAATTTTAGAAGTTGACATGAGATGATAATCATGCAATCATCTCGCGGTTAAGTTTGACTGTAATATGATTGTACTTTAAAATATTTTTATAACAAATTACTAAATAAGATGGAGCGTTCAAAATGTTTGGTTTGGGTGTTTGGGAACTTTTAATCGTTTTAGCTATCGTTGTAGTTCTATTTGGAGCAAAACGCTTGCCCCTGATTGGCGAGGGACTTGGTGGAATGATAACCAATTTCAAAAAAGCAACGAAGAAAAATAAAGAAGAGCAGGCTAAAATAGATGATAATTCTGCTGCAAACGCAGAAGATAATAATGTTGTCAAGGAAGATTCCACTATAGTCAATAAAGAAAACAGCTGAAAAGAAAATTTATTTGGGTTTTGGACGAATAACCAGGTTCATGCTCACATCCAGTTCTTTTAGCCTGGCAATTACCGGAACAATAGATCCGTAATCAACTTTTTCATCAGCTTCCACATCAACTAACCAGGGCTGTTTCCTTCCTCTGGTCCATTGCGTTACTCTATCCTTCAGTACAATTTGACTTTCTTCTTCGGCACTATCTCCAATACGCGTTTTTCCAATATATAATATTCCAGATTTGTCTATCACTAATTTAAGGGGCTCCTGAAGAGGCTTCATTACGTCCTTGTTGTAACTGTCTTGTGGAAGGTCCACTTGAATCACATGGTTGACAATTGGTGCAGTGACCATGAAGATGATCAACAGCACCAGCAGTACGTCAACGAAAGGAGTAACATTGATTTCACTCAGAGGTTCATTCTCTTCCCAGGAGCCTCCCATGTACAATCCATTCAAATCGATTAGTAAGTTCCATGCCATAGTTCCGCATGGTATTAGGCAAGAGACGAGCCTGATTCC
>JAKUUF010000068.1 GCA_022448705.1 SAR324 cluster bacterium
TTTGGACTGAAGGCGGATTTTTAACAGTTGCCGGTTCCAGCGGAAGTGGTCCTGATGATCAGCGTCTGGGGTCTTCAAGTTACATTATTGGATTAAGCTACGGGTTTTGACCTGCTAGTTCAGATGATAAAACATTACAGGGAATATTTAAAATGCAGCTACCTGATGTAGAGCACATGTCATCTGCAGAAAGAAATTGGTTTGCAAGTTCAATAGCCGGAATGATTGTTGCTGATGGACGTGCTGACCAAACAGAACTTGAATTTCTGAAAGAAGCCATCAATTTTCTTGATAAGAAAGAAGAGATCAGTCAGATCATGGCCATTATAAAAAATGGAAATCTTCCCGAGTTAAGTCCACTTGAAATAGATTCCAAGCAGGCATTCCTGATGCTTAAGTATCTATCACAGCTGATGGTTGCAGATTCTGATTTGTCATCAAAAGAAATAGAGTTTTTTATCTCAATAGGGAGATTTCTTGGATTCAGCAATGAGATTCTTGCAAAATTCTGGAAAAGTGCCCGGTCACTTCTTGAAAGAGACCTGCCTCAGGGAATGATCGAGACTGGGAAATTAAAGGTTAAAGTAATTTTGACAAATGTTGACGAAAGCGGTTTTACATTCCGTATGAGTAAACCCCTGATGCCCAAGGTAAAAATAATGCTGCGTGTTAGTAAATTTCATCAATCTCAACAACCGTCGGAAGGTGATGAAGAATACTGGCAGGTAATTGCCTGTAAAATGTTTAATCAGCGCCAGCTTAAATACGATGGGGGGTGCTATATGGTGCGGGCAACTTTTGAGCAGAAAATAGCAGACGAGCATGGAGTGTTACAGATCCTTCATCCGGAAAGCTATGCCGTAGTTTCAAAAGGCGGATATATTGAGACAAAGAAAAATTCTCTGCACGGTAGCAATTTACACTGCTATATCTGTGACAATCCGAAAGTGCCTTTCTATGTTTTGCAGTCAAAAAGCATGAAAACAAAAACAAATATATTCGGAATTCCTTCATATGTAAGTTCTGCAGGAGAACTGGATTACTGCAATTATAGTCTGATCGATGTCGCTTCATGCCCTAAATGTGGATTCTCAAGTAATCATAAGGATGATTTTAAACGTTTAGATACAGATAATCCTCACTTTGATAGCGAAAAATTTTCAAAAGAATGGTCAGAGAAAATTGCCCCATTGCTGAAAAAAGCACAGGATTCAGGTGAGAAATATTTCGGAGAAGAGCGAGATACAGAACAGGGGATCCTTTCCTACGATTTGGCTGCCGCAACCTTTGAACATATGGCAACCATCGAAACCGATGTTCGAAAGAAACGTGAAGCCCTTCGCAGAAAAGCCTCAATGCTTATGGTCCAGTCAGAACTGCTCATGGAAAACAAGGACAGGGAGGCAGCAGAAGCTAATTTAAATAAAGTTGTTGAAGATTTGGAGCCAATATTTGAAAGCCTTGATGGTTCTGCGTTGCTTCATGTTTGTGTGTTGCTGTTTCAGATAAAAATCTACTTCAATGATTTACAGTCCGCTGCACAGTACATGAAGTTCATGGATAATTATGACAGTGAAGGAAAACTCGAGGAAGGTACAGAAGAGTATAAGGAACTAAAAGTAAATTCCGCAAAAGTCAAAGCAACATTTGATGACAGGGAAATTCTCACAAAGGAAAATCTGAAACATTTTCATTTAGATGATGATGAGTGATTTAAATTTGCAGGATCAATCTCAGGGTGGGAATGCTCAGTCCGGCCCAGTCAGTGGGAATAATAAGCTGATATTGATGCTTCTAAGTCAGGATTTACGCAAAACGTACATAAAACCCCTGGTGGACCGTTTAGATGAATTGGATGTGATAGCTGCAATTGACGAAATAAATTATCCGGAAGAAAAGCAGAAAAAATTTCACTGGATTTTGAGATTTCCCGGAGATATTCCAGATGGCAAAACTCCGGATATTAATTCTGCTAAATTAATTTTTCGTGTGCTTGGCATACCTGATTCCCAGCCTGAAAAAATTCATGCAGCTGACTCTGAGAAACTGAAAAAACTTGTTGAGCGTTTTAAAGAACTACAGCAAGCATGTCAGGACCGTGAGAAAAATCCTGCTTTTGTAAAGCTGGCGATAACAGATGCAATTTTGCGGAAAAAAAAGCAGATGATGGTCAAGTTTGAAAAATTGATGGGCAGCCTTGACAAAAAAATTGCTGACGTTGAAATACCATACTATCAGGGCATAGGATATATTCTTACCGAGGCAATAGAGAAAATCACAGGAGTCGCAGTATTAGACAAACTGATGAAAGGCCTGATCTACGTGATGATAATTGACGACATGGAAAAGAGAACCATTGATGGTCTTGTGAAGATTGATTTCAGCCGGAAGTTTCTCTCTTATATGTCCACAAATGAGCTTTCAAAAAAATTAAAAGAGTTTCGGGAAGAGCATGCAGATGAAGGATTTAAAGACGCCAGTGTCGGAGACTTCATTTTTAATTCACCTGACTTTGAAAATGTGGATATTGTCTTTTTTAATTCATGGAAATTCACTGAAGACTCATTTCCTGTAAGAGTTGCATTACGGAAAAAAACGCTCATAAGCAAAAAGGAGGAACGCCAGGTTAAGCAGCAGGATTTTAATAAATCAAAAATTGAGAATGAAGAAAAATCTTTGGAGGGAGTCAAAAATAAATTTAATGAAATAATGCGGGAGATAAACAAAATGGAAAAGTCTCATATGGACGATGAAGATGCATACCAGAATCTGAATAATTCCAGAAGGAGATTGTTGAAAGATATCAAGAGACGAGAGTTAAGGCTGATAGAGCTGAAACGCCCGGTAAAAGCAGGTGGTGAGGAAAAGATCATCACCTTTGATTTATTTGAGATATTTAAAAGCAGGCAGTCCTTTTTGCATCGGATGGGTGACAAAGCAGGATCGATGGGGCTTGGGAATTTATTTGGCAAGAATATTGAGACTGAAAAACGCTTCAGCTTTAACAAACTCTATGAGATGGCGAATTTTTCAAAAGATTGGATAAAAGCTTCTAACCAATTAAAGAAAATTTCTTCAGAGTCCTCTCGTTTAGCTGAACAGCTTGACCAGTTTGTGGAAAAACACAAACTTTCTGCTAAGGCTTCCGGCACTCGTTCGACCGAAAAGCTTAATTATCAGCCACTGCTGGATGAGCATATCCTGGATCGAATGGAACTTGCTGTATTGAGCTGTGAAATAGCAAACCTTTGCGAAGACCAGCAAAAGCAGTGAAAGACTGAAAAGCAGATTCAAACCTGCTTTTTCCCGAGTTACATACCTCCAACTGTCATTTCGGAAACCAGCACCGTGGGCAGTCCGACACCAACAGGGACATTCTGTCCTTCTTTCCCGCAGGTCCAGATGCCTTCACTCATGGCAAAATCGTTTCCTACCATGCTGACTTTAGACATTGAATCCGGACCATTCCCGATCAGGGTGAAATTTTTTATAGGCACGGTCTTTTTCCCATCCTCCACAAGCCATGCAACTGTTGGAACAAAGACAAAATCTCCATTGGAAATATCCACTTGACCGCCGCTGAATTCCTGACAATATACACCCTTTTTTATCGATCCAACTATTTCTTCGGGATCAGAATTTCCTTTTGCAAGGTAGGTTGATGTCATGCGCGGCAAAGGATAATGGGCATATGATTCACGGCGTCCGTTTCCTGTGGGATTTGTTTTGAAGTGTCTTGCACTGATCCGGTCGTGCATATAGCTTCGCAAAACTCCGTTTTCGATTAACAGGTTTTCAGAGGAGGGGACACCCTCGTCATCAAAATTGATGGCACCTCTTTCATGTGGAATAGTTCCGGCATCATAAATTGTACATAAATCTGAAGCAACTTTTTCTCCGATACGCCCGCTGTATGCGGATGTTCCTTTACGGTTAAAGTCTGCTTCCAGGGGATGTCCAACTGCTTCATGAAGCAGGATCCCAGATTGTGCCGGCCCCAAAATAACAGGCATCAATCCTGACGGAGCCTGCTTTGCCCCTAAAAGAAGAATTGCTTCAGAAGCTGCCTGTTCTCCTAAAATTAAAGGGTAATCAGCTTTTTTCAAGTAATCAAGACCGACACGCCCACCTATGCCTGAAGTGCCATTCTGTATATTGTCACCCTCCTGGGAGAGGCAGTGGACATTCATGCGAAACATTGGTCTTGTATCACGCATAATCTGCCCTTCTGAAGTCACAACCTGGGTCAGATTGATTGCGTCCATCATTGCAACGGTAACTCGATTAATCCTCTGGTCATAGTCTCTTGCGACAGCCTCAGTCCGCTGGACCATTTCAATTTTTTGCACCAGATCCATTTCAGTTACCGTTTCAAGCACAGGGTAATAATCTTTTGGAACAAGTTCATTAAAACGGAAAGCGTCATCCAGTGAAACATCTCCACTTGAAGCAATTGAGGCCGCAGTTCTTGCAGCATGCATCATCGGCTTCAGGTCAAAATCTTCACTGTATGCGTAACCCGTCTGGTCATCCTGTACCACCCTGATTCCCACTCCAGAAACTACTGCAACTGCAGAATTTTTGATGATACCGTCTTCCATCACCACTGAATTGCGAGTGCTGTATTCAAAGTGCAGGTCGGCAAAATCACCTCCGCTTCGCAAGGCTTCGCTCAATAGCTTACGAACCACAGACTGGTCGATTCCCATTTCTGCCTCAAACAGCTGCTTTACTGCTTCATCTCCGGACAAAGCTTTTGTCAGTCTACGGGCAATGTTTTCAGTTTCTAATGATATTTTGGAAGTTCCCATTAAGTTATGACGTGTTTTTTTGTATCCTGATTTATTAGTTAGGCTCCAGAATTTATCCTCTGTTAGCTTTACTAAGGGTCCCTCTTCACTAATTTATGAAATCTTCAATACACTTCGCGGCTCTTCTGTAAGCTCCGGGTTCACCCAGCTGATGCCCGATTTTTTTCAATTCATTAATCATTGTTCCACGATAGTCATTATCCTGCAAGAGACGAACGGCGTAATCAGTAATACTGCTTACTGTGAATTTATTCTGAAGCAATTCAGGAACAATTTCTTTATCTGCCAGAACATTCACCATGCCGATATACTTTGTCTCAGCCAGGAGTCGTGCAATCATGTAAGTCAGCGGCGAAACACGATAAACAATAACAAAAGGCTTCAAGGCAAGTCCAGTTTGCAGTGAGGCTGTTCCGGAAGCGATTACAGCCGCGTCGCTGGCCCTGACTGATTCCAGAAACTGTTCCGGAACCACCGCCACGTGAACAGGTGAAGATGATGCCTTCCTTCGGACTTCATCAAAGTCAAGAGATTCTGCTACAGGCAGAATGCACTGAAATTCACCAATTTTTTTTTCGATCTCCGACAGTGCTTCCAGCATTGTCGGCAGATGTTTTCTCATTTCACTTGGACGGCTCCCAGGTGCAATTGCCAAAAGCGGTAGGTCTGTGCGCAATCCGCAATTTTCGCGGAATTCTGCGGAATCGCTTTCCTGCCCGATCTCATCAAGCAGCGGATGACCTACCCAGCTGACATCAACACCGGCCTGCTGATAAATTTTTTCTTCAAAAGGAAACAGCACAATCATCTTATCAACAACGCGTTTGATTGTATCCAGTCTCCCTTTTCTCCAGGCCCAAATTTGAGGACTGTTGAAAAATATTACCGGTATGCCTTTTTCACTGGCATAGGCAGCAAGTTTGAGATTGAACCCGGGATAGTCAATTAAAACCAGTGCATCCGGGTTTTCCTCCTCCAAAGCATCACGCATTCTCCAGAGAGTTTTGTAAAGTCTTGGAAGATGTCCTGCCAGCTCCACCAATCCGTGTGCCTGCAATGTGTCAAGCATGAAGTAAGGTCGAAAACCTTCTCTCAGCATCTTTTTGCCGCCAATGCCGAATAAATCTGCGTCCGCATGATTCTGTCGCAAACTCCGGATTAAACCTTCCCCATGAACATCTCCGGAGACTTCACCGGCAACCATCATCAATTTCATCAGGTTTTGCTGTTTAGGATAATGACTGAGAGGTAATCTGTGTTAGAAGTCCTGCTTTATCACAAGCCCCACCTGTCTGAATCCGGCATTTTTAAACAAGAGCATTATTTCGATCAAAATCCCGTAAGGAACCTGTTCATCCATCTGCAGGTACACCGGCAGGCTTTTTTCCCATACACTTGCGTTGCCTTTTAAAGAACCAGCCAGGCTTTTTAGTGAATATATTTGATCATCAATTGAAATTTGATTTTTTTTATTGACTACTGCCAGAATTGAATTTTCATAATCTGGGGCACGTTCTTTTAGTTTGCCCTTAGGAAGCTGAATAGGGAGAGCAAGTGTCATCAGTGGTGCAGAAATCAGGAAGGATACGAGCAGTACCAGCAGCACGTCAACAAAGGGAGTAATGTTTATTTCTGACATCAGTTCCCCACGCAGTCGTCGCGCGTGTCTGAATTTTCTCATTGTTTGGGCAGCAGTTGCTGTTGCAGGTAATGGAGCAGCTGCAGAGCGAAATAATCCATTGTCTCAGTCATTCCACGGATTGTAGCACGAAACAGATTATATCCAAGAGTCGCTGGAATTGCTGCAAACAATCCTGCAGCTGTAGCCACCAGGGCCTCGGCGATGCCGGGACTGATTACGGAAAGTTCAACTGAATTGAGCTCGGCTATGCTCATGAATGTATTTATCACGCCTATAACAGTGCCGAACAAACCAATAAACGGTGAAGTAACTCCTATAGTTGCCAGCAGTGCCTGTCCGGCATTCAAGTCTTTTTCAGCAAGCAGGATCCGACCTTCAAGCATGCGTTCCAGCCTGTCCATCAGTTCCCTGCGGTGACCATAGTCTGATTCAGGATTTGCCTCAAGGAACTTTTTCACTTCACTGTTGCTCAGGGTAAACATTTCCTGAAGCGGGTTTTTAGGCATCTTGCTGAAACGCAGCCAAAGCTCATCTACCCTGTTGGTGCTTTCAAGCAACTTAAGAGCTCGTGCCTGCAGGAACTTGGTCCGTACAAGGCTTACGATTTTCATGAAAAGTGTTACCCAGACAATCACTGAAGCAACCAGAAGTACCGCAAGAACTCCAAAAGCAATACTGCTGAAATCTGTAGTAAATGGGAGTGAAAAAAAATCCATTTACATATCTATTATTTAAGCAGTAAAGTGAATTCTACTCTCCTGTTTCTGGCCCATGCGTTTTTGTTGGATTGGGGAACGAGCGGAAATTCCTCACCATAACTGATTATTTGAGTAAGTTCCGGGTTGGTAAGGTAGGCCATAATCGAGTTAGCTATCGCGTTTGCGCGGCGATGTCCGAGAGCGATGTTGTATTCATCGCTTCCCCTTTCATCCGCATGACCTGCAATTTGTAAAATCATATCACCACGTGCCTCCAGTGCCTGCATGACACAAGCACTCTGCTGGCGAAGCAGTTCTCTATAATCAGGTTTGATTTTTATCTGATCAAAGTCAAAATAGACAACAGGCATCAAACGGTCATTATTACTGTCTCTGAGTCTCCTGTCTGCAATGGTGATGTCTTTTGTTTTCTGAAGACGCTTATGAATTTCATCCATTAATTCAGAAACCAGACTGCAGGCCACAAGTTTTCTTGAGGAGGAAATAGCCAGTGGTGATTGTGGCTTATACGTTTTAGTATCAGGCTCTTTTTCTGGTGAAGGTATTACGGCAAGATCTTCAGGCAATGAGGGGGTAGGAGGAAGTTGTGGTTCCTGCTGAGCATTTATTTTTGTAGTATCTTCAGAATTATCCTTTTCGAAAGAGGATTCTAAAAGCTCCATCAAGGAGGGTTCT
>JAKUUF010000069.1 GCA_022448705.1 SAR324 cluster bacterium
GAATTTTCCATTAAATTTAGCTGACACAGCTTGCTTGCCTTAGAACTGACATTCCCCCCTATACCACACTTTCAATTCTCAGTATTTACTAACCATTAAATTTCACAATCTATTGATAATATTACATAATATATAACGGAATTAAAGCTGTCATGCTTCTTGCACTAATATCCAATGTATTTTCTAAGACTTCATTCGGCATTAAAAAAACAGAGAAAAAACTCATGCTGGAAGACAAATCTAATTCACGACAGACCACAAAAAGTTTTCACGAAAATTTGATACAGAGGCTTGGACCATACGAAGGCCGGGCTCTTGACGCACTTGGCCAGGATTTTTTCTATCTGGTAGATCAGCTTTCTGCAGAGCTGCATGAAAAACATCCCCAGGACGCTCCATTGCTGGATTTGAGTGAGTCGGAATTCCCGTGGGAATTACAGGTTTTCGCAAACCAGTTTTTGCGTGAATGTGTCCAATCTAAAGGTGAGCTGACAAAATTTTGCTGCGGATTGAGAAAAAAATTAGAGGACACAGAGTTTAGAAAGAAATTCTGGAAAATTCTTGATGCAGCATATCAGCAACATTTTTACGTAACAGACAGCGAAAAACATTTTCTTGTCTGAGTAAAATCTTACTCCTCATGCCCCAAAATCCAGCTGAAAACGAGGAAAAGACCGCAGCTTCAGCCTCCAAACCTGAAACATGGAAAAAAGCCTGGATGGCCTCTCCCGGCCCAGTTACATATTCCGACCACGCTATCCTGTTTTTAAAAGGTTTTTGCATGGGAACTGCGGATATTGTACCGGGTGTTTCCGGAGGAACTGTTGCTTTTATAACAGGTATTTATCATGCACTGCTGACAGCAATCTCTTCCTTCAACTGGAGAACATTTCTGCAGGCACTTCGCTTCAGAGGTAAAGAAGCGCTTTCTGAGCTTCATCTGCGTTTTATAGTTACACTTGCTGCAGGAATTGCCTTGGCAGTGGTCAGCACAGCCCACCTCATGCATTACCTGCTTACCGAACATGCTGTACAGACATGGTCCTTATTTTTTGGTTTGATAACAGCTTCAATCATTGTAGTCAGCCACTCGATTAAAAATCGAATTTCCAGTTTCCCCACTTTAATATTAGGCACTCTGCTCGCTTACGGGATAACCAGCATGATACCACTGCATACTCCGGAAGAGCCCTGGTTTATCTTCTTCTGCGGAGTTGTTGCAATATGCGCCATGATTCTTCCGGGACTGAGCGGTTCATTCATTCTGCTTGTTTTGGGAAAATATGCTTTCATTACAGCAGCATTGAGGAATCCATTTATGCTGGAAAATACTCAAATTCTTATGATTTTCCTTGCCGGATGCGTAACAGGAATTTTAGGATTTTCAAGGATTCTGCGCTACGGACTGATGCGCTGGCATGATTTCACGATAGCATTCCTGACCGGACTGATGATCGGAGCAATGCGCAAAGTCTGGCCCTGGAAAGTTGCTCTGGAAAGTCAAATTATTCGTGGAAAGGAATATGTGATAAGGGAAGAAAATGTCTGGCCGCTGATGGACGGTGACCTGGTGATTGCAATGCTGCTGATGTCCGCTGGTTTCGCGCTGGTTCTGGTACTGGAGAAATTTTCCGGAAGGAGTTCTGCCAATTAAGCTTTTTCCTTGAGTCCTTTCAGCAACTGCTTTACAGAACTAATCAATATTTCACGCATCACAAGCTGCTCTTCAGGGTTTTCACAGTCAGCGAACCTCTCAAAATAACCAGTTACTGTTTGCAAAGACTCCTTGATTTTTTCAGGAGACATTCTGTATGCCCCCACTGAATCTTCTCTGCCTGTTTTCAGTTTTGAAGACCCATTTTGTTCCAGCAACTTCCTTTCACGCACACGTTTAAGTGTTTCCCTCAGTTCCCTGATGCTCGGTGCGTTTTTTTCTCCTCTGGCTTCCTGCCAAATCTCTTCTCTTTCTTCCGGTGTTCTGCAGGTACTCAGGAGGTATGCCCCGGAAGCGGTGTAGCGAGTAATCAGCTCAGGATTTGACTCATAAACCTCAGCCACCTTTCGGCATTGCATAGCAGATGAATACGGCATATTTATATTTTCCGCATACCAGGATTTAATCTGCTCAGTAGTGAGTTTTGATTCCCTGAGCAAAGAATGCAGGGAAATTAAGTGAAGTCCAAGTAAAAAATAATCATCAGCTATATTTTCAATGTACTTATTTATCCTGTTCACCACAGTCCGTACCTGTGGATATCCCTTTTGCAGAGACTCTTGTGCAGAATCAATGTTTAATTCAGGAAGAAAAAACTCCTTTTTTATCCTCCCAATCGGCAGTGATGAGCTGTCCCTGGTCGCATAATTTTTCTGAGCACCTTCCTGCTGAATTTCACGCTGTGAATTCAGATTTATTTTCAGTTCTTTATTCATGACTGTTCTTCATCCTTGAAGCTTGTTTTTTCCTAATAATTAATTCACTAAAGCATTCCTTGCTCCGAAACAAAGTAGCACATGGATTTACTGTGCTAACTTCATTTTACATGGTTATCAGAAAAATCTGAATATATTGTCTTTCAGCAAAATATTTCATAAATATTGATTTTGATCACTCACTTTTTCTTTGTTTAACTATCCTGCGCATAATTTCCCTGCATAGCTGATCGTACATCCCGGCACCACGGGTACACCCGTTCTTATAATCAAAAATGTTTTTCTGAAATGCAGGTGCTTCCTGAATGGACACAGACTCTTCGATCATGGATTTAAAAATCAAATCAGGCCATCTTTCCTTCAGTCCAGTAGTAATTGTTCTGGCAAGTCTGGTACGTGGTTGAGATCGTGTTACAGCAATACCCAGGACTTCGGCTTTGCACTCACCCAGCTTGCTTTCCTTGAAGTCTTCAATATAAGACATTATCTGATCACAGCCACTGTATCCCAGATAGTCCGTAACTACCGGCACTATTACAAAATCAACATACATTAGAATATTACGGCTGATTTCGTTCCAGCTGGGTGCAGTATCAATTATGACTATATTATGATTTATGGTTGAAAGTAGGTTTTTGAGCAGGTCATCTTTGAACTGAGTGTGACTGAGATAGCTGGAAGCCTCCACCATTGCTTGCCCTCCGGAGGGTAAAAAGGAAAGACGCTCAGCCAGTTGCATAAACTCAAAATTACTTACTTTCCCCAAAATTATGTTGGCAAGATTACAAAAGTGATCTCGCTGAAAAGTAGTGGTAATGTTAGCCTGGATATCCGAGTCAATTAAAAGAACTTCACGTCTGGCCTTGGCAATGCGGCTGGCAAAATTGATGGCAAGAGTTGTTTTTGCCTGCCCGCCTTTCATGGTCATGACTGCAATTTTAATACTCACACCTCCCCGATTTTATTCATTAAGATTGAAAAATTCAGTTGGGAATTGCCAAAAAAGGCTTAGGCAGATATGCTTCACAGGAAGAAGGCAGCCGTATACCCTGAGTTTGTAAATGACGCAGCCTGTATAAATATGCCGCACCAGTCATGATGTGCCATGCTACTTCAACTGTTTTCCGTTGGGAAACATCCTCCAGATATGAACCTTTTACCCAGTTGTTGAAAGCCCCGATTGCCGGACCTGCCCAAATCTGGTAATCCGTTTCACGCCCTTTTTCACCGGTGTTTGACCAGTGTGAAGTCAAACCCAGGTACCAGCGAAAAATCAAAGCCATCTTTCTCTTCGGGTGATCTTTTGCACGTTCAATCTGATGTGGGTCCCGTTCATAAAAATGTTCCTTTGTCTGACTCCAGATCTCTTCAAGTGAGTTGCGGAAGACCTGTTGCTCCAGTTTTTGCCGCTCCGGCAAAGGTATTTCTTCGATGCTTTCGTAGTTCTTATACAGTTCATAAAGTTTTTTGGCGCGCATGGGAAACAAAGTCCCCCGCTTGAGAACCTGCAGTTCGACACCCATTTCAAACATATCTGCGGCAGGAGCCATTATTACATCAGCCATTTCCGCCTGAGCCAGAAGTCCTTTACTGTGTTCAGAGGCAGCTGCTTCAACGCATGCCTGGTTTACTGAACCTGTCACAACGTATGCTGCACCCATCATAAAAGCAGCCAATGCAGAGGCAGGAGTTCCTATTCCACCTGCCGCGCCCACACGAATAGTATGCGAATATCCATATTGTTCCTGAAATTGTTCACGCAATGCTATAATCGCTGGCAGGAGAGAAACAAGCGGGCGATTGTCAGTGTGCCCTCCGGAATCAGCTTCCACCGTGATGTCGTCTGCCATAGGCACTGCTGCAGCAAGCTGTGCCTGTTCCCTTGTAATGCTTTTTTCCTCAAGCAGCTTGTTCAGCATAGCTTCAGGAGCCGGTGCCATGAATTTGGAAGCTACTTCCGCTCGTGAAATTTTTGCAATTACTCTGTTTGTTATTTCAACCTGGTTTTGTGTACTCCTGCGCAAGCCTGCCACTCGATAGCGCACAATATTAGGAGTCAAACCAAGGAATGCAGAAGCTTCAACTGTTCTAACACCATACTTCAAGTATAAATCTACTGCAGCCCTTTCAATTGCATCTTCGCTTGGACTGTGGATCAAGTTAAAAGCATAAGGACCATCCGGCAAAGCCTTCTGAATGATGTTTATTGCTTTTTCAATTCTGGAAGGAAGCAAACCTGCTGCTCCAAATGAACTGAGCAGACCGACCTTACCTGAAGAAATAACAAGATTTTCTGAGGCTATTCCGTTTGCCATAGATCCGGTCATGTAGGCCATTTTAAGACCATGAAACTTGATGAATTCCGGATCTCCCAGCTGCGTGGTCTTCAGGGGCAGTGCTTGAGCCAGAAGGGACATAGATGAACCGGAAGAAGATTCATCCGCATCCTCTTTCAGGCAAACTCCAACTGAATCTCCATTTTTCACAATACAGCATGTTTTATCCAGCTGGAGCAGTTTGTCACGCATCTCTGCATCAGAGTATGATACTGATTCAGGAACAATTTTCAGCTTTCTGCTGCTGTCTTGAATTTCTGAATCCGCAAGAATTTTATTCATAAATTGAGAGGTAAATTTATTTGATTATTTTCAGCGTTCAATTTTCAAGACAGCCATAAATGCTTCCTGTGGTACTTCCACTGAGCCTACCCGTTTCATTCTTTTTTTGCCTTCTTTCTGCTTTTCCAGCAATTTTCTTTTTCGTGTGACATCACCTCCATAACATTTTGCAGTTACATCCTTGCGCAACGCACCCTGGGTTTCACGGGCTATAACTTTAGCGCCAATGGCTGCCTGAATTGCAACCTCATACATCTGTTTTGGAATAAACTCTTTTATTTTTTTTGCCAGCTCACGACCCCTAAATGGCGCCTTGTCACGGGGAACAATCATTGACAATGCATCCACCATTTCGCCATTGAGCAATATGTCCAGTTTGACCAATGCGCCCTTACGAAAATCAATCAGTTCATAATCTAAAGAGGCATAGCCCTTAGAAATTGATTTAAGCTGGTCATAAAAATCCAGTACAATTTCATTTAAGGGAATTTCATACTCAAGCATAACACGATTTGGGGCAGGATACTCCATGAGGCTCTGAACACCCCGGCGTTCCTGTGCAAGTTTCATAATTCCCCCAACATATTCCTGCGGAGTCAGAATCCGGGCACGAATGTAGGGCTCTTCAATGTATTCAATTTCAATTGGAGAGGGCAGCTGAGACGGATTATCCACCGAGATGACTGCTCCTTTTTTAAGATGAACCTGGTAGACAACGCTTGGTGCAGTTGTAATGAGCTGCAGATTAAATTCTCTCTCCAGTCGTTCCTGCGCAATCTCCATATGCAAAAGACCTAGAAATCCGCAACGAAAACCAAAACCCAGTGCGACAGAAGTCTCCATTTCATAGCTAAGTGATGAATCATTCAAAGACAGTTTTCGCAATGCTTCTTTAAGTTCTTCGTATTGTTCACTGTCCACGGGATAAATTCCACTGAACACCATCGGTTTTGCCTCCGTGTAGCCAGGAAGTGGTTCGGTGTCTAGATTGCCAACTGTAGTAATGGTATCCCCGATTATTGTGTGGCCAATGGTTTTTATTGATGCGCTCAAAAAACCAACCTCACCCAGTTTAAGTTCTTCACGCTGTTCAGGAAAAGGAGTGAAGACGCCGAGCTGAAACACTTCATATTCCCTTCCAGTTGCAATAAATCGGATTTTATCCCCAACATGTACTTCTCCGTCCACAATCCGTATCATCAGAACAATCCCAAGATATGAATCAAACCAGGAGTCAAAGATTAGGGCACGCAGAGGGGCTCCTGAGTCACCAGATGGAGGTGGAATATAATCCACGACCTGTTGCAGAACCTCAGGAATGCCGATGCCTTTTTTTGCGCTTACCATTGCAGCATTGCTGCTGTCCAGACCGATAATGTCCTCAATTTCCCGGCAAACCTTATCAGTTTCCGCAGAGGGCAGGTCTATTTTGTTCAACACAGGAAGGACTTCCAGATTATTATCAAGTGCCATATAAACGTTGGCTAACGTCTGTGCTTCCACGCCCTGAGCTGCGTCAACAACAAGCAGAGCTCCTTCACATGCGGCCAGTGAACGGGAAACTTCATAGGTAAAATCAACATGTCCTGGAGTGTCTATCAGATTTAACATGTATTCCCTGCCGTCTTTTGCCCGGTAATTTAAGCGCACCGTTTGTGATTTTACTGTAATGCCCCGTTCGCGCTCAATGTCCATTTTATCAAGTAGCTGGTCCTGTGCCTCCCGTTCAGTGACGGCGCCTGTTTCTTTCATCAGGCAGTCTGCCAGTGTGGACTTTCCATGGTCAACATGTGCGATTATTGAGAAGTTCCGAATCAGGCTGGAATCAGGCGGGGTGTTTTTCATGTATATTTACAAAAGTTTTTGTAAAATATCAAATTGCAGGGTATGACCGTTTTTTGTTTGCTGTTTATTTCAGAGAGGATCATCACATTCTTTGCCGATAGCAAAATAATTAAAAAATCTGCAGTTGAAGACAATTAAAATGATTAAAGTATCTAAAACAGTTTTTCTTTATAAAATGACATAATCCTATAAAAAAATCGAGACCTGCCTGCTTCACTCATAGCTTAAATTTCTATTTAATTCCTGTACGGAAAACAGTTTTCAGGTTTTCATGCAGTGCTTAATCTGCTATCTTCTTCTCTTCACCTGACCAAAATTTTTAACGAAAAAATGTCTGAAACTGGAAACAGCAATTTTAGTGAGGAATCCTTTAAATTTCGCCATCGTCTTGAGTATTTCCTTTTCAGCAGCCTTAAAAGATGGGGACAGGGTGCTTCAGAAAAATCATTAAGACGGGGGGCATTAATGCTTGATGGCCTGCTTTATTATTGCCTGCGTATCTGCCGAAAGATAGTGAAAATCAACCTGGAGTTTGCTTTTCCAAAATTGTCATCAATGGAGCGTAAAAAAATAGCACGTGAAAATTATCGATGGTTTGCGCGTTTTTGCATGTACGTTCTTCATATGGACGCATGGAAAGGCCGCACAGCAGAGATGGTTTACTGTCAAAATCCTGAAATTCTCGACCAGGCTTTGTCTGAAAAAAAGGGGGTACTACTTATCAGCGGACATTTCGGAAACTGGGAAATGATTCCGCCGGCACTAGCTGAAAAGGGATATAAAGTTGTTATGTACGTCGGAAGACAAACCAACCCGCTCACAAA
>JAKUUF010000007.1 GCA_022448705.1 SAR324 cluster bacterium
TCATTGAAGAATCTGACTCATATCGAGGATAGGCAGAAGCACCGCTAAAGCAATAAATCCTACTGCCCGTCCCAGCAACAGAATCAAGATCGGCTGCAAAAGTGATGTCAAGGCTTCCAGCAAGGTGTTTACTTCTTCCTGCATACGGTCAGCGACTTTTTCACGCAATTCATCCAGTCTAGCAGCCTCTTCGCCAATGGACACCACATGACGTACGTATTCAGGAAAATAATCTATTTTGGCCATGGCTGCAGAAAGCGGAATCCCTTTGTTGTTCACATCAACAATCATTTGATCAAGCTTTTCAATGAACAATTTGTTTACAACTACTTTTTTGGAAATTTCCAGTGAAGTCTTCAAATCTACATCACTTTTAAGGAGGGTACCTAGAGTCTGGCAATAACGTGCAACCATGACCTTGATTCTAAGACGGCTCAATCCGGGCATATTAAGTTCAATCCTGTTTTTCCAAACCCTGCCTTGTTCGCTCCTGAAAAATATTTTTGCTGCAGCTGTAACCAGCAATATTATAAATATCAGCAAAAACCAGTGGTTCAATGCAAATTCACTTATACCCATCAAAATCCTGGTCGGCATCGGCAGAGCTGCTTTTTGGCTTTCAAAAATGCTGGTAATCTTAGGCACAATGTTTGTGACCATGAAAATTACCACTGCCACTCCAAAAACTGTCATGAAAGCAGGATATATAAGCGCTCCCTTTATTTTGGAACGCACTCGTTCCTGTGTTTCATAATAGTCTGCCAGACGCCTCATGATTATTCCGAGATTGCCGGAATTCTCTCCTGAACGCACCATACTCACGTACATTGCCGGAAACACGTCCGGATGCTTTTCCATGGCACCTGCCAGCGGCACGCCTTCCACAACTTGTGCTCGAACATCTGAGAGAATGCTTTGGAATCCTGAATCTTCTGTCTGCGGAATGATCAGTTGAAAAGCCTTGTCATATGGAATTGAAGCATCAAGCAATACTTCCAACTGCCGCGTGAACTGAGTAAGAACCTTTCCTGAAGTCCCTTTGCGAAAAGGTAATTTGGGGATTTTTATTTTTCCTGAATCTCTTACTTTGCCGAAATTTGCTTTATACAGGCGACTGGTGCGGATTTCCTTGGGGAAAAGTTCCCTGGAGCGCAGAAACTGGCGAACCTCAGATTCTGATGCCGCATCTTTACTTCCTTTGTGCAATGTGCCTTCAGCGTCAAAGGCCTGATAATTATAAATTGGCATATACAGCTATTGCTTAAAAAAATTTAATTTATACCTGCTACATGAAATGATTTTTCACTTTTACTCCAATTTTTCTTTTCAGCAACCGTCTGCAGTTTAACCAGGAAAATCAATTGCTCCTGAAGGAAACCTGAGTCTGCAAATTTCCTTAACAGTTGACGCCTTTAAGTTCTATCCGTAAACTATTGTCTGTCTTTAGCTTTAATTATACACAAGGATTTTAGTATGGCAAAGGAGTATCCGCCTTTGAAAAGTGTCCCTGGATTTTCCTGGCTTGGAATAAACCTGGGGATCAAGGATGAAACTCCTGATTTTGGAGTAATTGCTTCTGATTGCAAATGCTCCGCTGCAGGAGTTTTCACCAGGAACAACATACCAGGAGCACCAGTCATCATAGGCCGGGAACATATACAGGATGGTCAATTGCAGGCCATTGTTGTCAACTCAAAAATTGCCAATGTAGCCACCGGTCAGTCTGGAATTGAAGACGCAAAAAACATGTGCCGCTGGACAGCATCTTCCCTGGGAATTGCTCCGGAACAGGTCCTCCCCTCTTCAACCGGTGTAATCGGTAAACGGCTGCCTGTTGAGAAAATTCAGACAGGTTGTGAATCTATTCCTGGAAAACTTGGTTCTACTCCGGAACATATTGAAAACTTTGCCCGTGCGATCATGACAACTGACACAAACCCGAAATGGGGCTGTGAGTCAATTGGAAATGCAACATTGCTCGGAGTCGCCAAAGGTGCAGGAATGATTGAACCTGATATGGCAACGATGCTTAGTTATTTTGTTACTGATGCTAGTCTCAGCTGCGAGTTGCTGCAAAAAATGCTGCGCCGAGTTGTCAACAAGTCCTTCAACCGTATCTCCATAGATACTGATACTTCCACAAGCGACACCGTAATTATCCTTGCCAACGGCCTGGCTGGAGAGGTAGATGCAGAAAAATTTGAAGAAGCATTCACAAGGATTGCAGTTAATCTGGCCAAAGAAATAGCACGTGACGGGGAAGGCTCAAAAAAACTGATTGAACTCACTGTGTCCGGTGCTGAATCACAGCAAATGGCCCTGCAAATTGCAAAATCAATTATTAACTCACCTTTGGTCAAAACCGCAATCCACGGAGCAGATCCAAATTGGGGCCGTTTTGTAATGGCAGTAGGAAAAGTATTTCAGTATCCGGTAAGTTTGGACGAATTATCCATTCGATTTGGAAGCGAAAGCCAGGGTATGACAGTGAATGCACATAATCTGGACTCCAGTAAAGTCAGCCTGGATGCAATTTCAAAGTATCTGCAAAACAATGAGGTCCAGCTGGAAGTCACAGTAGGAAAAGGCAGTTTTGCTGAAACAGTCTGGGGCTGTGATTTGACTAAGGAGTATATTGAAATAAATGCCTTTTACACAACATGACCTTTTGGATGAAGTAGAGAAAGCCATCGCTCCTGCTTTCAGTGTCTTCAATTTTCTTCATTCCAAACAGAAAAGTTAAATATTTGAAAACAGATAGAGAAATATTTTTTAATACTAATGAGGGAAACAAACTTGCAGACAAAAAAAAGTACATCAGAAAGCAATAGCACGAACACTGCAGTCCTGATGATAAACCTAGGGACTCCAGATGCTCCAAATACACCTGAAGTACGGACTTATTTAAGGGAACTGCTCTCTTCAGACCGTGTGCTGGATATAAATCCTTTCTTACGCTGGCTGCTGCTAAATATTTTCATTCTTCCCTTTCGACCCAAAAAAACTGCAAAAGCATATAAAAATATTTGGTTGGAGGGAGGTTCACCGCTGATGGTCTATAGTCAAAAGCTGAAAAAAGCTTTGACAGAACAATTTGCAGTAGAAAACATTCATGTTGAACTTGCAATGCAATGCGGCGAACCTTCAATAAAAAATGCTCTGGACCGTCTTCGAGTAAAGGGATACAGTCGCATAATTGTGCTTCCCATGTATCCGCAATACGCCTCAAGCACTTTTGGAGGAGCAATAGAAGATCTTTACAGGGAAATTCTTAAAGACTGGAACATGCCTCAGCTTCAGATTGTTCCCCCATTTTTTTCAGATTCACTATTTATTGAAGCATGGGCTAAAGTGGGACTGCCATATCTCGATCATGAGCCTGACCATGTGCTGTTCAGTTTCCATGGACTTCCACTAAGGCATTTGAAAAAAAGCGATATCTCAGGAAACTGGTGCCGAAATAATAAGGAATGCTGCCTGAAATTAACAAATCAAAATAAATATTGCTACAGCGCTCAATGTTACGAGACTTCAAAATTAATGGCAGAACGCCTGAACCTGGGTGCAGAAAACTGGTCAGTGAGCTTTCAGTCCCGTTTTGGCCGTGAGGAATGGGTTAAACCCTACACAGAGCCGCATCTGGAGGAACTTGCGGAAAGAGGTGTAAAGCGAGTTGTGGTATTTTGTCCATCATTTGTTGCAGACTGTCTTGAAACACTTGAGGAAATAGGGATACAAGCAGCAGAACATTTCCGTAAGTGCGGCGGAGAAGAACTTATACTAGTTCCTTCTTTGAATGACCATCCTGAATGGATAAAGTCCCTGACTTCAATTATCCGGAAGCAGCTGTCCTGCTGACCCAGCCTTAAATTACTTTTTGGACAGCAAATAAACCTTAGCGCTCATCCCCGCTCTCAGCATCAGTCCTGGATTATTAGCTTTAACATGAAGCGGGAAACGTCCTGTTTCAGGGTCCGCTATCCAGTCCACACGTTCGATGTATCCTGAGAATTGTTTATCCCTGTAGCTTGGAGTGACAAAAACAACAGACTGGCCCCTTTTAATCATTGGCAAATCATGCTGCTCTGCCTGAATTACAATTTTTACCTGACTTATGTCAATTATATGAAAGACAGGTGATCCAGGACTGATCATTTCTCCCTCCTCGATTGACTTGGCAGCAATAATTCCGCCAATTTTAGCTTTGACGCGAGTGTCCTCAAGTGCGTCTTCACTCAGGTCAAAATCATGTTTGGAGCGCTCAAGAGTCAGGATGGCGTTTTTAAGAGTCAGGATGGCATTTTCATATCCAAGTTTTGTTTTATCTAAAGAAAGTACCGCCCTGTCATACTGGAGCTGCAATGCCTCCAGCTGTGAACGGGTTGAAGAACCTTGTTCAAATAATGTCTCTTCATCATCCAGCCTGCGCTTTATGTCTTTCAAATTAGTTTCCATATCCTTGATACTATTTTCATTAACCTTGATACTGTTTTCACTAACTTTGACATTGTTTTCGTTGATCTTGAGCTGTATCCGAGATAATTCCAGCTGCCGTTTCTGTGAAGTGTTTTCAATGGTGAGCAGCAACTGATCTTCTACAACACTCTGATTAACTTTTACATTTATAGCTTCAACTCGTCCGCCAATACTCGACTGTACCTGCAAAGTTTCAGAAGGTTCAATCAGCCCTGTGAGAGAAATTGGTGTTTTGTATGAGCCCTCAAGCTCACTGCCCCATAAAGTAAATATCCCACCAAAAAGCCAAACAAATAAAAAACTAAAATAGATTTTGTGCAATTTTTTGTAGTTATACATTTTTTCTCCTGATTTATTATTATTTTTAATCTGAAAAAAATTTTGAAGAAGCTTCATATTTTCATATATCTTGTTATCTGCAATAGAGGCTTTAGCAATTCATTTCAAGTCATCAGTCCTGATTCAATTTATATTTTTCTTTAAACTCACCAGTTAAAGCTAAAATCTCCACTCGTATTTTTTCCTGACGTATGCTGATCATTATTTCCTGCTGCTTTGCCTCAACAACATCCTGTTGAAATTGAGAAACCTGATAACTCGTACTCTTTCCAAGCTTGAAGCGTTCTATTTCATGTCTCAGCTGTTCTGCGGAAAGCTTGCTCACTGCTTCAGCAGTCTGTTTTTCCTTTTCAATCAATTTAAGGGAATTTAACAGTGACTGTAAATTCAAACTTAATTGAGATTTACGTTCCTCGATTTGCAGCATCAGCTGCTGCTGTTCAAGTCGTTTTCTCTGAATATTTTCCACAGTTGCCTGATCTCCCAGGGGAACTTTCCAAGTCAGTGTGGCACTCATTCCATGAAGCTTGCTTTTTGCGAAATCAGCAGTACCACCAAAAGTACCCGAACTGTATCCATTTAAAATATAGGACAAGCTTAGATCCATATCCGTTTTCTGCTTGTTCAACTCCTGCTCCAACTGATACCGATTTTGCTCAAGTGAAGCATTTAATGAACTAATCTGTGTGTCATTCTGATAAATTGTTTCTGAAAGCGTATTTATATCATCCGGAACAGTAAATTCACCGGAAGGCCTGTCCACGGGATACAGTCCAACCGGCAGATACTGAAGATTCAATACAGATCTAACCTGGTCCTCTACACTCTTCACATCCAGACGGGAAGAGAGCAGACTTTGACGGTCCCTCATAAGCTGAGTTTCTGAAACTCTTACTTCTGTAGCATTCAGCAGGCCTGCTTCCAGTCTTGCATGATTATCACGTGTTAGTTTTTCTGAAAGAGCAACAGCCTTCTTCTTAACTTCAACAGTTTCCAAAATTCCAACTAAATCCCAATAAATTGATGCTACCTGCTTCAGCAGTGACAATTCTGTCGCTCTAGTATTTAACCTTCCTTTAGCTACACCGACTTCAGCAATCAGCACTGGCAATTCATTAAAATCACTGCCCCAATCCTGGAAAAAAGGTATCGTTACGGAACCTGTTAAACTTGCGCTGCTTAATGCATCACCGGTAGTTCCAGAAGTAACCTCACCTCCGAGCTCATCAACAGATATGGAGGTGGATGTTTTGGTTTGTTCAGAATAAGTCAGGCCGTACGTAATTCCGCTGTCTGCACGTTTACTGTATGCTGAAGAAAAAGACAGACTGCTGGTGCTGCTTCCACAAAGTTCAGCAGGTGAGCAGCTTGACGATGCACTAAGCGAAGGAGTATTTGCGTAACCAAAACTTGTAGTCACGCTGGGAGTGTATCTTTCCTGTGCTGCAACCACTGAACGTTGTGCTGCATCTTCACCCAGTTTTGATACTTTAAGAGAAAGGCTGCGCTCAATCGCAAGCTTCAACACTAATTCAAGCGGTACTTCAGCCATTTCACGACCATCAATTTGTCTCAAGTTGACCTGTTCAAGCAGGCTCGCGCTTGCCTCATCAAGCTCTGCTTGGGACTGCCCATGAACATGGCTCCACAAAATAAGACACAACAAAGGTAAGATAATTGTGCTTTTATTTATGATATTCAAATTTAGCCTTTATTGTGAAAGATTTTCACCAGTTATGATTATTAACAAATACAATAATAACCGCGTATTCTAACGCATAATCAAAATGAAATCAATTCTATGTGTGTAACGAATTGTTGCGATTGAGTTAACATCTATTTTTTAATACACTCCCCCAACCAGGTTGCTTTTCTTCATTTATATTGATTTAAACACATGATTCATGCTATTCATAACATTGAACATTTCTTAATGAATATAATCATTATCATGTTTCGAGAGCAAATTGTTTAACACAATTCAAATATTAGATAAAAACAAATCATATAAATCATGCCTGATAAAAAAAACTTAAGCGACCAGCAGTGGAAGGAAAACCTGACACCTGAACAGTATGAAATATGCAGAAATAAAGGGACAGAGCCCCCTTTCAGTGGAGAATATCTTAATACTAAAACCACTGGTACATACCATTGTTTGTGCTGCGGAAATGCCTTATTTCACTCCGAAAAAAAATTTGATTCCGGCACCGGCTGGCCAAGTTTCTGGGATCCGATTGATGTTCAGAGCGTGAGTACTCAAGAAGATTTGAGTATGTCTGTGGTAAGAACGGAAGTACTCTGCAAACAGTGTGACTCGCATTTAGGCCACGTTTTTGAGGATGGTCCACAACCAACCGGTTTAAGGTACTGCATCAATTCTGTTTCACTGAAGCTTGAAGAAGATTAGATTCTGAAGTCTTTGTGAATCTCACCGGCAAACCAATCATTAATGAGATGCCTCTTTCCATAAAGTAAGTTTTTCCATGATAATCTGTTCTGATGTAGATGGAGTAATATTAAATTACATTCAAGGATTTATTGATTTTACAAGAAAAGAAAAAATCCCTTATTCCCATAATCCTGAGCTTTATGGAGTTATAAGTAATTTTCCTGACAACCTGAAGGTTCGAGATCAATTTTATTCCGGGAAATATCTGAGTCAATTAAAGTTCTATGACGACTCGTTAGAAATTCTGAATCTGCTGGCAAGCAAACACGAACTGCATCTTGTAAGTGCTCTGGAACCCGAGCAGTCAAAAAAACGTGTTGAAAACTTGAAAATGTTAAATTACACAACTCTGCAGTGCGTTGGTGATGACCGCAAGGAGGAGATCGTTATCGAGGAAATTCAGCCTGATGTAATGATCGAAGACCGCCCGGAACTGATTGAGGCTTTCCACCGTGCAGGCATCAGAGTGATTTTCCCCGACTGGCATCCTTATACTAAAGGAATGGAATGTTTTGCAACACCGTTTTCTCTTTGGAATGAAGTTCCTTATTTACTCCACAATTCATTAACAACAGACTAAAGCCTGCACCTGAATCTTCAACCAAAAAGGGAAGTTGATGCCTGAACAAAACTCGGTATATTTTGCTGGTGATTTATTTAATCACAAAGATCTGACAGGAAATTTGCTTTTGGCAGAGGCCATAGAAAGAGAATCTTCCGGGCGCTATGTTTGTGTTCTGCCACAGCATCTGGAACAAAGCACAAGTCGATCCATTGATATCCGTAACAATGATCTGAGCAAAATTGTAAGTGCAGATTTGATCCTGGTTAATTTTGATGGCACAGAGCTGGATTCAGGTACTGTGATTGAATTTTTGTTTGCAAAGGCTCTTGATGTTCCTGCAGTCATTCTGCGGTCAGATTTTCGATCAGCAGGTGACCAGGAGAGGGGTGACCCCTGGAACCTGATGTGTTCAGGATATCCCCGTACGGGAAAATTAACTCTAAATGCCATGGCCTGGTACCAGGAAGCGTGGGGAAAAGGTGGTGGTACGGCTGCTGTGCTAGAACGTTTTTATAGTAAATTGTCAAAAGCCATAATTACAGAATTTGACAATGTGTATAATGAACCTTCACTTATTGACAGCCAGCAGATGCTTCGCAACGTCTATGAATGGGGACTGCGTTTTCCCGGAAACGGGTTTTCGGACTTATTCACTGAACAGGAACTGAAAAGTCTGCTTGAGAAAAAACAAAAAAAGGCTCTGCTGTAACAAGATCATAAACATTTGATGCAATTTGAGTCTGTAATAGGTTTAGAGATACATATACAGCTGGCTACTGAATCAAAAATTTTCTGCGGCTGTTCCACGGAATTTGGTAAACCTCCTAACACGAATACCTGCCCTGTATGCCTGGGTCTTCCAGGTGCGCTGCCTGTTCTAAACCGCCAGGTTCCTGAGCTTGCTGCAAAACTTGGACTGGCACTGAATTGTGAAATAAGACCTGACTCGCAGTTTGCCCGAAAAAATTACTTCTATCCAGATCTGCCTAAAGCCTATCAGATCTCTCAATTCGATCGTCCCATCTGTGAAAACGGATGGCTGGATATACAGACAGAATCAAGGGGGAAAAGCCGGATCGGAATCACGCGCATTCACATGGAAGAAGACGCAGGCAAACTGGTGCATGAGGATGCAGGTACCGAAAGCATGGTTGATTTGAACCGTGCAGGCGTGCCTCTGCTGGAAATAGTCAGCGAACCTGACATCCGTTCCGCAGAGGAGGCCAAAGCATACATGGAAAAAATCCATGCAATTGCAACCACTATCGGTGTCTCTGACGGTGACATGGAAAAAGGACATTTACGCTGTGACGCAAATGTGTCTTTACGTCCTGAGGGACAAAAAGAATTTGGTACACGCACAGAAACAAAAAATTTGAATTCTTTCCGTTTTGTTCAGCATGCAATTGATTATGAAATTGAAAGACAAAGCGAAGAAATCCTTGATGGTGTCACGATTGTGCAGGAAACACGACTTTGGGACACTGACCGGAAAGTGACTTTCAGCATGCGCTCAAAAGAAGAAGCTGATGAATACCGGTATTTCCCGGACCCGGACTTGCCGCTGGCAAAACTTTCTCCGGAACTGATTGAAACCCTGAGGAAAAAACTCCCTGAACTTCCTGATGCAAAAAAACAGCGCTTTATGGAAGAATACGGATTAAACGACTACGATGCTGGTGTACTCACAGCCAGTCAGGAACTATCTGAATATTTTGAGAAAGTTCTGGCTGATGGCGCTGTTCCCAAAATCGCCTGCAATTGGATAACTGGCGACTTGACCCGTGTGATGAATGAATCCGGAAAAACTCTCATTGAAATTAATTTGTCTCCGGAGAATCTTGCTAATTTGACAATACTGATTGATCAAGGGGAAATCAGCAGCAAGATTGCAAAAACGGTTTTTGCAGAAATGCTTGATTCAGGGGAAACTCCGAATACGATTATTGAAGAAAAAGGCCTTAAGCAAATTACTGATGAGAAAGAGCTTGGCAGAATTGTGGAAGAATTGCTTGCTTCAAATCCGCAGCAAGTCAAACAGTATCGTGAGGGAAAAACAAAAGTAATCGGCTTCTTTGTGGGTCAGATGATGAAACAGACTCAGGGAAAAGGCGACCCGGCTGTAATTAACCGCTTACTGAAAGAGAAGCTGGATGGATAAAATGAAAAAAATCATCATGTTTCTTGAATGGGGATCAATTTTAGGACTGGCAGGCTGCGGTCTCTGGATTTTTCTTAAACTGCCTATTGAAACCAGTCAGGGTTTCCCGCAAAAAATTATGTACCTTCATGTTCCCACATTCATTGCAACATACCTGGCTTTCTTTGTAGTGTTCGCCTTCAGCATTGCCTACCTTTGGAAACGTGACTTGATGTTTGACCAGATAGCAAAAGTATCAGCTGAAGTAGGTTTAATCTTTTGTGCTCTTCTACTGGTCACAGGTGCAATCTGGGGCAGACCAACCTGGGGTACTTACTGGGTTTGGGATGCAAGACTGACAACTACCCTCTTGCTTTTTCTAATATTCATGGGTTATTTTCTGCTGCGTATGTCTGTGAATGACAGAGACAAAGAGGCACGATTGGCCTCGGTTCTGGGTATCATAGGATGTCTGGATATTCCCATTATTCACAAATCAGTTGAATGGTGGCGTACTCTGCACCAGCCTTCAACTCTGTTCAAGGTAGAATCAGGCAAGGCCAGTCCTTCAATTTCTCCGGAATTATTCACCCCTTTGATTGCTTCGACTATTGTGATGCTGCTGTTTTATCTTTATTTGCTGCTGCTGCGCTATCAAACTGAAATACGCCGGGAGCAGCTCAATCAGCTTCTTGCAGAAACACAGGTTTAAAATGCTTATTGGTGTTGAATACGTTGTTGCTGCCTATGGAATCTGGGTTTGTACATTTGCAGTTTATATTTTGATGACCAAACGCCGGATGAGAATTGCAGGCCAGACAGTTGAGGCAATAAAGCAAAGAGTTTCTGAATCATCAGACAATCCTGATAAAACGGTGAGCATTGAAAACCAGGACTAAGTTTGTAATAGGAGGAGCAGTAATACTGGCAGTAATTGTCGCCTTATCATTGCAGGAACTGCAGAAAATGACGGTTTTCTTTTATACTCCGGCTGAAGTTCTTGCAAGCCCGGCGGAATTTGAAGATAAAACCATCCGCATCGGTGCTCTTGTGCAGCAGGGAAGTGTGGATTGGAACGCGCAGGCTATTCAGCTTTCATTCAAGATCACTGAGGACGGGGAAAAATCCATTCCTGTGTATTACGCAGGAGTTAAACCTGACCTTTTCCGTGAAGGCCAAGGAGTTGTCGTAGAAGGAAAAATGAACGGACCGCGTTTTGAAGCCAGTCAATTGCTGGTCAAGCATAGTGAAGAGTACACCGTTGAAACTGAACACAAAAAATCAAAAGAAGAATACTATAAATCAATTCTGTCACAATAAATCTGCAGTTAGCAGAAATTAAATCGGCAGTCACAGATTCCTGAACTCTGTTTCCTGAAAACATTCATTCTGTACCCCCTGCAAATTATGTCGTCACGACTCCAGGAAATACGAAATCATTATAAACAAATAATTGCAACTGATCCTCACATCCGAAACAGGATGCTGGCAGTGGTTGTTCTGTTGCTGCTGCTGATAGTGCTGGTATTGTTCAGCATGCAAAAGGGATTTTCTGTATTGGAGCATTCAGGATCTCAGTTGATGGTTTTTGTAGCAATCAACGTGAATATTGTTCTGCTGGCAATAGTATTCTATTTGATTGCACGAAATCTCCTCAAACTATCTTATGAACGGAGAAGGCATGTCCTGGGGGTCAATCTTAAAACCAAGCTTATCACTTCCTTCATTATACTCTCTCTGCCCGCCATGGGGTTTCATCTGTTTGCGAGTTACTTCATTGCAACAAATCTGGAATCATGGCTCAAAGGACAGCAGGAATCAGTAATTCAAAGCGCACAAAACGTTTCTGACGCATATCACCAAAATCTACGCAAAACCATGGAGCTTCAGCATTTGATCTGGGCGAATTATATAATTGAGAGCAAGGGGGAATTCAGTGCAATAAAACCTCTGAAGAACGTTGAAGCCAATGTATCGATTTATTCTGAGGATCAGGAACTGCTGGATCAGTGGATGCAAAACGAGATTTCACAGACTTACTGGACTGCCCCCTCTTTAAATGAGTGGTATCAAATAAAATCCAACAAACAAATCTGGTTTACTAAAGAACTGGAAGACCGCATCATTTACCGTCACATCACTCCGGTGTCCTATGAAAACAAACAGTTATTCCTGGAAATTTTTTATCCTGCCTCTCCGTATTCTTCAAATGCGATAAGCGAAATAATTTCCCAGGGTCACAATACCCGGTTTTTGACAGAATCAGAAGATTTGGTGCGCGGATATTATTTAATCATTTTTCTGCTGATGACCCTGTTTATTATTTTCGTGGCCACATGGCTGGCATTTTACCTGGCACGAGGATTTGTACAGCCTATTGAAGATCTGGCGCTCGCCACACAAAGAGTATCCGAAGGTGAACTGGGATTTCAGGTGAAACTTCAGGGACCTTTAGACAAGGACTTTGCACTGCTGATGAAGTCTTTCAATTCAATGAGCCGTGACCTGCTTGAACACCAGATTGCACTTAACAAAACAACCAGCAATCTGCAGGATAGTCACAGGACACTTGAAAGCCAGATTCGCTTTGTGGAGCTTGTTCTGGAAAATATCACAACTGGTGTAATGTCACTGGATGTTGAAGGTCACATTGAAATACTGAATCACTCTGCAAAACAAATGCTTCAACTCAAACCCGGTGTTGATACAGGCAGGCACTATCGTGATGTTCTGGAGGAGGAGTCTCTACAACAATTTGAAGAAATGGTTGAACAAATTAAAGCAGATAAGGAACGATCCATTTCGCAAAACCTGATTGTTCACAAAAAAGATGGTCCAGTTGAAGTCTCCGCAACTCTTCTTGTTCTTCAAAACAGTGAGGGCCAATCGGCAGGCATGGTTTGCGTTTACAACAATATTACAGAAATCCAGCGTCTTCAGCGCGCCAGGGCATGGCGGGAAGTAGCACGTCGCATTGCACATGAAATAAAAAATCCGCTTACTCCTATTCAACTTTCGGCTGAACGCATTAACCGTAAATATGCGGGGGAAGTTTCAGATGATGTGGCACTGCATCAGTCAACGCAGACAATAATCAACGAGGTGCAGCATCTTAAGAGGATGGTAAGCGAGTTTTCAAATTTTGCAAAAATTCCAGAGTCCAATCCCCAAATCAGTGATCTTAACCAGATAATTATGAACGCCCTCCATCTGTTTCATGAAAACTTGCCCGCCAGAATTTCACTGACCACAGATCTTAGCAAGTCTCTTCCCCAATTACCTCTGGACAGCGAACAGATTCGCAGAGTGATCATAAATCTGGTGGACAATTCCATCAGTTCAATAGAAAAAAAAGGGACACTTTCACGCATTTTCAACCAGGGCAAAATAATTATTAGAACCAGACATGTTCCTGATTTAAACATCATCTGCATGGATGTAGAAGATAACGGAACCGGTATCGCTCCGGAAATATCAGATCAGCTGTTTGAACCATATACCACCACAAAAGAACATGGAACCGGTCTTGGCCTGACCATTGTCAGTCAAACCATTTCTGATCATAATGGTTTTACACGTTTCCGGAATCTCGAAACAGGGGGTGTCTGTTTCACTATTGAACTGCCTGTAAACTGAAATCTGTTTTCAGCTAATGAAAAATTACCAGCAGGTTCTGCATATACAAACAACAGGCAAAGGTCTTCGGGAAATTACCAGGGAGGTACGTGATGTGGTACGTGATTCAAAAATAACCTCAGGACTTTGTAACCTTTTTGTCAGGCACACATCGGCAAGTCTAATCATCCAGGAAAACGCCGATCCTGATGTTCAGCGTGATCTGGAATATTTTTTAGGAAAGCTGGTTCCAGAAACCGATTTAGGTTATACTCACACAGTTGAGGGTCCGGATGATATGCCGTCACATATTCGAAGCGTGTTGACAAATACTTCTGAGCAGATTCCTCTTTCCGGAGGTGAAATGCTTTTGGGCACATGGCAGGGAATTTTTCTCTGGGAGCACCGCACACGAGGTCATTCAAGGAATGTGGTTGTGAATATTTCCGGAGACTGAATTATGCACTTCAGTTTTTTTGGAGTTTAGTCCAACGATATGAAAACAATAATATGTTATTTTATACTTTAGATTTTTTACCTTTCGTTGTGAGCGCAGCCAAAAGCATGGTCAAAATTCATCAGGTGTATATTTAAATGTAGCCTTTATCAAAACCCTCTCCCAACAATAGACAAACAAAACCAACTCATGCAAACAAAATATATCTTTATCACAGGTGGTGTGGTTTCAGGACTTGGCAAAGGAATTGCGGCGGCTTCGATTGGTGCTTTGCTGGAATCAAGGGGGCTGACAGTCAGCCTGATGAAGCTTGATCCATACATCAATGTTGATGCCGGCACCATGAATCCATTCCAGCATGGCGAGGTTTTTGTCACCGTGGACGGCGCGGAAACAGATCTGGATCTGGGACATTATGAGCGCTACACAAATGCAGTGCTGACACGCAGGCATAACCGCACAACCGGTCAGATATATGACACAGTTATTCGAAAGGAGCGTGCCGGTGATTATCTGGGTGCGACTGTGCAGGTGGTACCGCATGTGATTGATGAAATCAAAAATACCATTACAGAAGCTTCCAGAATTTTTGACAAAGAAACAAAAACATTTACCGCTCCCAACGCCGACATTTGTATCGTGGAAATCGGCGGAACTGTGGGAGACATCGAGTCACTTCCTTTTCTGGAAGCTATTCGACAGTTCAGGCACGATCATGGAAAAGAACACACATTGTTTGTTCACCTGACCCTGATTGTACAGACTGCCGAAATGAAAACCAAGCCTACCCAGCATAGTGTTGGCAAACTCAGGGAAATCGGTATACAGCCTGATATTCTCATCTGCCGTACTCCTGAAATGCTTTCGGAAAAAGTACGAAGCAAAATTTCTCTATTCACTAATGTTCCTGAAGACTCTGTTGTGAACGGTCTTGATGTGGAATCAGTGTATGAAGTACCCCTGATGTTTCACCAGCAGAATCTGGACAACATCATCATGACTTATCTGCAGATGTGGACAGGAAGCCCAAAACTGCAGCCTTGGATTGATTTGATTGAAAAATATAAAAACCCTCAAGACGAGGTAGACATCGCCTTTATTGGTAAATATGTCGCGCATCTTGACTCATATGAAAGCCTTAAGGAAGCACTGCTTCATGGGGGTATTGCAAACCGACTGAAAGTAAAGCTGCATTACATTGATTCAGAATTCTTAACCCCTGAAAATGCCTTTGAACAGCTGGAAAAAATGGACGGTGTGCTGGTTGCTCCCGGATTCGGGGAACGTGGCATGGAAGGAAAAATTACTGCCATAAAGATTGCCCGCACAGGCAATATTCCCTTCTTCGGAATTTGTCTTGGCATGCAGATGGCGATAGTTGAATTTGCCCGCAATGTTGTAGGCATTGCAGGAGCAAATTCAGGAGAATCCAGACCTGATCACGCGGAAAATGTGATCGATTTGATGCCTGAACAGGAGGGACATCTGGAAACAGGTGGTACCATGCGCCTAGGGAGCCAGATTACAGTCCTTAAAAAAGGATCAAGAATTGCCAGGATGTATAATAAAACTACCATTTCAGAACGCCATCGACACCGATATGAGGTAATGAATGAATTTGTTCCCAGGCTTGAAGAGGCAGGATTGAAAATTTCCGGACGTCATCCTGAAAGGAATTTAGTAGAGACGATTGAGCTTCCTGAACATCCCTGGTTTATCGGCTGTCAATTTCATCCTGAACTGCAATCAAAGCCCCTTAAACCACATCCAATGTTTTCTTCATTTATCAAAGCAGCATATGCTAACCGGCAGTCACGCCTGGGCCTCGTTCCAACTTCAGCGAAAAAAGCAAAAGCCTCTGTTGCATAGGCAAAAAAACATGAAAACATTATTCTGCATTTTGTTATCATTCAGTGTTTTAGCAGTCGAGCCATTTTCGAACTCGAAAATGGTAATCCATGCTATGCCCGCAAGAGGATTCAAAGTCACGCACAATACACTTGATCACCTGCTGAGAGAAGGTTTATCAAACAAAATCATTGCAGAAATCGCACTATTGCAGAACAAAATTTTCACCAACCGGTATGAATTTCTTAATGCACTTCCGAAACCAATGACATTAATTGAGCAAGGAATTCTGCTCCGCTATGCCTCAACCGAACAGATCAAAATACAGGCAGATGAATTCACCACTGATCTCAAACAAAACGCTGCCGTGTTTCGGGGCAATGTGAAAGGGTTTATTCCAAGGGAAAACATAGAAATGACCACTGCCAAACTTCGCCTGGTTTCCGGGAAAGATACCAACATTGAGAAAATGGTCGGGGAGGGCGGAGTACAGGTAAAGCAATGGGACAGGGAGGTTCGTTCAGATTTTGCGATTTACACACAGGTTAACCTGGAAAATGTTGAAAAAGAAGCTGACAAAACAAATAAGCTTCCAAAACCTCAGCAAACTTTGCAGATGCAGGGGAATGTAATCGTCAAGACTGCACAGGGAAATGTTATCAGTGACAATGTTCTTTTGGACCTTCTGAAACAGCATGCAACCCTTGAGGGTCTGGATACCAGCAAGGAGGGCCGAATAAGGATTGAGGCCAACCTCAGTGATCTTGAAACAAACCGCGGTAAAAAAGAAACTGAGCCGGAATCACAAAACACCAGTGAGGAAACTTCTCAAAATTCAGAACCCACCCAAGTTCTTCTGTTAGCATCCCGGGCTGTACTTGATAACAGGAAGCATCAGGCAATGTTTGAAGGTAACGTTGAAATGGAACGAACCCCTGGCAATCTATATATACGCGCGGGAAAAATTACTTTGCATTTAAATGAATCTCAGGAGTTACAGTTTATTCAGGCAGTACAGGAAGTTTGTTTCGAACAGCCGGGCCGTGTTGCCAAAGCTGATCAGGCAAGCTTTGATGAAATCACTCAAACTATTTTACTTGAAGGTAACGCGGAAGTTCAGTCCGGACAATATCATCTCCAGGGAAATTCAATAAATTTGTACCTTGATGTTAACAAGGGCATTGCACAAGGTGACAATAAAGCCCCTATACAAATGACCGTACTTGGAGATCAGGCACCTGCAATCTTTGCCTGCAGATGAAAATAAGCACCTCCTCAGCAAACCAGCAACAAACTCCAAAAATTAATAAACGCCCTCAGTTAGCCCTGGACGCGGCCTTTAAACGGACCGGTTCCGGAGTGGAAATTTACATCGAACGCCATGGTCATGGGAAAAAATCTGTAGAAGGCAGTCAGCTCAAAGTACACTACGAAGGCTGGCTGGCAGAAGATTACAAGATGTTTGACAGCAGCCGCACGAAACGGCGCCCGTTTGAGTTTGAACTGGGAAAAGGTACTGTTATTGCCGGCTGGGACATAGCCCTCAAAGATGTGCGGCAGGGAACTAAAATGCAGATTAAAATCCCAGCAAAACTTGCCTACGGAAGCCAGGGTGTTTCCTCAATGGGTATCCCTCAAAATGCAGATTTAATCTTTAAAGTTGAGGTGCTTAAAGTATCTTGAGATAGAATTTTTCATTTAAAACTTTTTTTAAAACCCATCTCTATTTTTTTGTTGCACATACTTCATATGTTCTGTTAGGCTTTGCACTCACACTGATGTAGATAATTAAGTATTTACATTACATTTTTTCATAATCCAAATAAAGGAACTCAATGAAAAAACTCGAACATAGCTTAACCTATTCAGTTAGAGTAATTATTGGCTTAATTGCTGGACTAACGATTGCGGTTACATCGAGTGCTGAAACACTGATGGTATACACCGCTGTAGAAGCTGAAGACTTAAAACGATACGCAGCTGCTTTCAATGAAGATCATCCGGACATTAAAATACGCTGGGTTCGAGATTCTACTGGGATTGTTACCGCAAAACTTCTTGCGGAAAAAAACAATCCAAGAGCAGATGTAATATGGGGATTAGCTGCAACAAGCTTAATGCTGCTTCAATCCGAAGGGATGCTGCAGGCCTATGCACCGAAAGGATTGAATAAGCTGGACTCAAAATTTCGAGATTCAGCTAACCCGCCAAGCTGGACAGGTATGGATGCCTGGATCGCCGCTGTTTGCGTGAACACGGTAGAGGCTGGGCGTAACAATCTCCCTACACCTACTTCGTGGATGGACCTGACAGATCCTGTATACAAAGGACACCTCGTCATGCCAAACCCGAATTCATCCGGAACAGGATTCCTTGATGTTTCTTCCTGGCTTCAGATTTACGGAGAACGGGGTGGTTGGCAGTACATGGATAATCTCCATGAGAACATTGCATGGTACACCCACTCTGGTTCAAAGCCTTGTAAACAAGCAGCTCGTGGTGAAACGCCGATTGGAATCTCCTTTGCGTTTCGTGGAGCAAAATCCAAAGCTGCTGGTGCCCCTTTGGACATTATTCTACCTAAAGAAGGGGTTGGATGGGACATGGAAGCAACGGCCATCGTAAAAGGCACAAAAAAGCTTTCTGCTGCACAAACTTTGGTGGATTGGTCCATTACCAAAAAAGCAAATAAACTATACAATCAAGGATATGCTGTTGTTGCTTATCCTGGAATAGCTAAGCCAGTAAAACATTTCCCAGAAGGTATTCTGGATGCAATGATTGATAATGACTTCCAATTTGCTGCGGTTAATCGTAAGAAAATTCTTGCTGAGTGGCAAAAAAGATATGACGCAAAGTCTGAAGCAAAATAATTCTTCAATAATCCCTCCTTTTCCAGGCCGGATTTAAGGTCCGGCCTGGGTTTTTCAGCATGCCTGATTCAAATCAAGTTTATCTACGCATTGAAAACTTAACCAAGCATTTTGGTGAGTTCGTGGCAGTTAGTGATTTGTCGCTGGAAATAAACAGTGGTGAATTCATCTGTTTTCTAGGCCCTTCAGGGTGTGGAAAAACCACATTGTTGAGAGCAATTGCCGGTCTTGATCCACAAACTGCAGGGAGAATAAATCAAGCAGGAAAAGATATTTCTGACTTGCCTGTATCTGAACGTGATTTTGGTATCGTTTTTCAATCTTATGCTCTTTTCCCAAATTTAACGGTTTACCAAAATGTAGCCTACGGGTTGGAAAATCAGCGATTGCCAAGACAGGAAATTCATAAAAGGGTTACAGATTTACTAGAACTAGTTGGTTTGCCCGAACAAATTGAAAAGTATCCTGCACAACTATCCGGTGGGCAACAGCAACGGGTGGCCCTATCACGTGCACTGGCTACTTCTCCTGGATTGTTGTTGCTGGATGAACCTCTGAGCGCTCTTGACGCACGTGTAAGATCCTCATTACGACTTGAAATTAGAGCACTGCATCAAAACCTTGGTATTACTACGATTCTTGTTACACACGATCAAGAGGAAGCACTCTCAATGGCAGACCGTATCGTGGTTATGGACCAGGGACGCATTGAACAGGTGGGAACTCCGATAGAAATCTACAGCAATCCGGCATCTCCTTTTGTAGCAGATTTTATTGGGGTTATGAATTTTATTCATGGAGAAGTCACATCACCCGGCTTGGTGAGTATTGAAGAGAAAACCCTGAAATGTAATACCGAAAACATTCCTGAAAAAAGTAATGTTAGAGTTACAGTTCGTCCGGAAGATATTTTATGCCATTCTGAATTAATTGAATCACCCAACACATTGGAAGTAAAAGTCAAATCCCTGGAATTCCTCGGTTCTTTCTACAGGCTGTTTATTTCGGGTCCTACTGGCTTTGAAGAACTGATGGCAGACCTCTCCATAAAGCAAGTCCATGAGCAAAATATAACTCCTGAATCTACACTGAATATAGAATTACCAACAAATCGTCTCTTGATTTTTCCTGAAATTTCATGAGTGGCACCGTATCCTTACCAGCAAACGTAGTCCCAGTCAGGATTAGGCTTAGCCGGGATGATGTAATACTTCGAATAGGACTCTTTTGCCTTATTACACTGCTTGCAATCGCAGTAGTTTTTCCGCTTTATACCCTGCTTTCAAAAAGCCTGGAAGACATTGATGGTAAATATGTAGGTTTGCAAAATTTTCGAGAATATTTTGAAACGCCTGCACTTTTTTCTTCAATTACAAACAGTTTGACAGTGGCCATCTCTGTGGCTCTGATTGTACTCGTGATTGCATTTGTATATGGATATGCGCTTACAAGGACCCGAATGCCCTTGCGCTGGTTATTTCGCGGAATTGCCCTGATTCCTATTCTTGCTCCTTCTTTACTGGCTGCCATATCTCTTATCTACTGGTTTGGAAATCAGGGAGTGCTAAGGTCATGGCTGGGTGAATCTTCAATCTATGGCCCAATTGGAATCATAATTGGTTCTTGTTTCTGGGTTTTTCCACATGCACTGATGATTATTGTTACTGCTCTTTCTACAGCAGACGCAAGACTTTATGAAGCTGCGGAAGCTTTACGCACACCGAAATGGAGAATATTTTTTACAGTTACCTTGCCAGGAGCAAAGTATGGAATTTTAAGTGCCGGGTTCATAGTCTTCACGCTGGTAATTACAGATTTTGGAGTTCCAAAAGTAATAGGTGGACGTTACAATGTTCTCGCCACAGATGTATACAAGCAGGTTGTTGGACAGCAAAATTTTGAGATGGGCGCAGTTGTTTCACTCATTTTGCTGCTGCCAGCCGTGCTCGCTTTCATAGCAGACCGCTGGGTGCAACGCAGGCAAATAGCTTTGCTTTCACCACATGCAGTACCTTTCCAACCAAAATCCCATCCATTGCGGGATGGAATACTTTTTGTGTTTTGCTTGATAGTATCGATAATTTTAATTTCAATGCTGGCGATGGCTGTCTATGCATCATTTGTCACTTTCTGGCCTTATAATCTTTCACTATCACTTAAAAATTATAACTTCGATGTTATGGATGGCGGTGGCTGGGAGGCATATTTCAATTCTATCCGTATGGCAATTTACTGTGCAGTTTTTGGCTCCGGACTGATTTTTTTTGGCAGCTATCTTGTTGAAAAAGCACGAGGTGTTACATGGCTGCGGACCATCTTGCATTTAGGATCAATGTTACCGCTTGCCGTTCCAGGACTAGTTTTAGGCATCGCATATATTTTCTTCTTCAACCACCCTGAAAATCCCTTGGGTTTCCTATATGGTACAATGGGAATTCTTGTTATTTGTACCATCGTACATTTTTACACGGTAAGCCACCTTACCTGTCTGACTGCGTTGAAGCAGCTTGACCCGGAGTTTGAAGCAGTCTCCCTTTCCTTGAAATCTCCTGTCTGGCGAACTTTCGGGAAAGTCACTCTCCCGGTATGCTTGCCGGCATTTCTGGATGTAGCAAGTTATCTATTTCTAAATGCTATGACAACGGTTTCTGCAGTAGTTTTCCTCTATTCGCCAGAAACTATGCTTGCATCAGTTGCAGTATTAAACATGGACGATGCAGGAGACATAGCACCTGCAGCCGCAATGGCTTTGATGATAGTCTATACTTCCGCTGTTTTTCGGGTTTTACATGCTCTTCTTGCACGTTTTATCAACAGCCGCACACAAGTCTGGAGGACACGATAACAAAAAATTAAAAAATTGCATATACGCACCTAAGGGCTATAGATTCCAAATTATTCTTCACGCAAAATAGCAAACAAATCATTCCAGGCATTGATTAGATTCTCAGAGTTAACTGTATCTGACAAATTCATCAAATGCTCTCTCAGCTCATCTACAGAGCGGAATTTTATTTTCAGAGCAAGTTCATCGTTTTCAAAATACTGATCGCTTTCCAAGGTCAACCGCTCAGGCAGTTTAAGGCTTTTACACGTTTGATCAAATCTTTTACGCATTTTACTAAGTTCTGGATAACGCAAAGCATCAAGCTGTTGTTTTAACAAACGATAACGGACGGGTCCCTGGAGATTTGAGTCTTCCAAGATTTTTTGTATTTCAGGGTACTGCAATATTTCATCAGCAGTTGTTTGTTGCAGACGAGCAACTTCATCCAGAACCTGTAGCAGGTTACACCACTTTTTTCCTTTAACTTCCATTTTTTCAGCCAGCCTTACAACAAACGGAAAATCAGAACTTGAAAATTTCAGCAACGGTAGCAAATCTTCATATCCCATACTCATCATAGATTCAGGTAAAAGTGATTCAGCATGCAGTTCATATGTAACCAGCTTTTTTTGCAAATCCAGTAGCTGGCCTGCGAGCCACACCGATGAAACCAAACCAAGACTGGGAAACACCTGAAAAGCAATTTCATTTTTTGAAAAACCTTCTTTACTGAGCAAATTTAAAACTCTGCAGAGATGTATTCCTGAAAAACTGGTTTGATCTGCGGAAAGAGTTTCCAGTCTGATTTTGGCCACATCTCTGAGGGAAACAAATGCAGGAATTATAAGGCATGACAATTGTTCCTGTTGATATTCCTCGACAGATTTTCCTTGGACTAACTTAAGCCAGCTTAAGCGCTTGAAACCGTCAACTAATCTGAATTTTGAATCCTCCACTGGCTGCACCAGCAGCGGAAGTCGGATTCCATCTTCCTCAATAGAATTCCTGTCACACTCTGACAAATCGCCCGGGAACCAGTTAAATGTGCTGCTGAGATCATCAAGCTGACTGATAAAAAGATTTTTAAGTATCCAGTCAGGTTTTATTTTCATTTGATTTTTTTACTACGGAAGGAATTTTGCAGAACAATCAGGAATTAAAATAGTTATTTCAGTATCAACAAACTCAGGACCAGATTCAAGACCAGAACAAATTATACAGATATGCCTGATTCATCATTTCTCAGCCTGGTCGCGGTAGGCGGCGCTGCTCTTTTCGGACTTCATGGTGCAGTAGGTCTCGCTATTAAACATCATTTTTTCAGAAATACTTATTTAAACTCCGCCTGTGATAAGGTTGCAATGTTAAAGGGGACATACACTTCAATATTTCCGGTAGCTTGTGTGGCAGTGATATTTTACTGCATGGTTCTGTTTATTCTGATTCGTGGAATATATCTGAATGAAATTCACATCCTGTTGCTGAACGCAGCAATGATAATGGCCCTGCTGGCTACGGGTTTTTACGCTTTTAAGATGTTTTTCAGATTACGCGTTATTTGTGTCGGCTGCATTCGAGTTCATCTGGCAAACCTTATGATGTCTTCCGCACTGCTGTATTATAACTTCCACTAATACCCACCTGTCTGAATAGACATTTTTTTTATGTAAATGTAAAAAATCTCGTGAGAGGACTAATTTAAACAGTCCCCCTCGAAATTCTCTTACCGTGTCAGTATTTATCACTAAAATGGATCTTTCCAGGCCGCTCCAAACTGGGCAGATTTTCTTTAAGAATTTGTTTTGTAAATACAAATTTGATAGTGTTTATATCATAAAAAATCTTTTTCTAAGTAAACATCAATAATAAATAAGCATGTCATCATTTGTATCTGGTTCGGTAAATTCTCCTAAAAACAATTACCTGAGTCTGCAGGATCTTGAACAGAATGACCGATTTATACATCGTCACATCGGTCCCTCAAAAAATGAGATTACACAAATGCTTGATAAACTGGGAATGTCTTCACTGGATGAACTGATTGACAAGGTAGTACCGGACTCAATCCGCATGTCCGGGGAACTGGAATTGCCGGACAGCCGTACTGAAACAGACGTTCTGAATCAACTGCGCGGAATGGCTGAACGAAACCAGCTGGCAAAATCCATGATCGGCATGGGCTATCACAGCACAATTCTTCCCGGAGTAATTCAGCGTAACCTGCTGGAAAATCCTGGCTGGTACACTGCCTACACCCCTTACCAGCCTGAGGTTTCTCAGGGACGTTTGGAAGCGCTGCTGAATTTTCAGCAGATGATAATTGACCTCACAGGCATGGAGATCGCCAACGCTTCTCTCCTTGATGAAGCAACTGCCGCGGCCGAAGCAATGACATTCTGCAAGCGCGTTTCACGAAGCAAAAGCATGCGCTTTTTTTCATCCGATGACTGCCATCCGCAAACCATCGATGTACTGAAAACAAGGGCTGAACCAATGGGTATTGAACTGGTAGTGGGTAATCTGACAGAACAGAAGCAAATTCCAGATGAGGCATTATTCGGTGCGCTTATTCAAAATCCAGGTACTTTTGGAGACATTCATGATATTGACGATTTAATTACAAAATGGCATGAGTTCGGAACACTGGTCGCTGTTGCTTCAGATCCCATGAGTCTTGTTTTAATCAAGCCTCCCGGAGAATCAGGAGCGGATGTGGTGATTGGGAGTACCCAGCGATTTGGAGTTCCTATGGGATTCGGAGGTCCTCATGCTGCGTATTTTGC
>JAKUUF010000070.1 GCA_022448705.1 SAR324 cluster bacterium
TGACTGCTGAATTTTCGTTGAGCATTGACTACTTAAGAAGTTTAGAATCAGTCACAATATCTTTTATTACGAGAGATGCAAGTTTATCCCTTAGTTTGGGTTCGTCAGTAATGATAAGTATTATCTAATCTTGACTCTTGCTTTTAAAAACAACTTGTAAACTTTCAAAAGTTTAGCTCATAATGAACGGTTAAATATTTATCTCACAAAGAAACCATGAACCTGATTGTCATGGGGTGTTGACTACAGCACGGTTTCTTTATTGTTCACCAAAATTCCTGTTCGTCCGTTTTCATCCCACGGACATACAACCAAGCCATTTCAAGGAGATTTTATGGCTGTCATATCAATGAAAACATTTCTGGAAGCCGGGGTCCATTTTGGGCATCAGACAAAACGCTGGCATCCAAACATGGCACCTTACATCTATGGTATTAAAAATGGGGTGCACGTAATTGACCTGCGCCAGACCTTGTCAAAACTCAAAGAAGCATATGAGTATGTGAAAGCGTCTGCTGCAGAAGGAAGAGTGCCTCTGTTTGTCGGTACAAAAACCCAAATTCAGCGCATTGTTAAAGAAGAGGCTGAACGCTGCGGAAGTCCTTACATCAATTTTCGCTGGCTCGGTGGACTGTTAACAAATTTTGGAACGGTCAAACAGTCAATTGCACGCATGAAAACTTTTGAAGAGATTGCCGGCGAAGACGGAAGCTACGAAGGGGTGCTCAAAAAGGAAGCCCTGATGATGGAACGTAAGCGCATGAAACTGGAAAGATCTCTTGGGGGTGTACGTAATATGAAAAGTGTTCCATCAATGCTTTTTATCACTGACTGCCATAAGGAGCAGCTTGCATTGAAGGAAGCCCTCAAGCTGCGAATACCTGTTATTGGAGTTGCTGACACAAACTGTGACCCCGCCGGCATTGATTATGTTATTCCCGGAAATGATGATTCTCCACGCGCGGTTGCTTTGTATGCAAATATTATTTCTACAGCAGTAATGGAGGGGTTAGCTGTATATAAGCAACGCAGAATTGAACCACCTGCGGAAGCAAAGCCAGCTGCAAGAAAATCCAAACCTAAAGAAAAGAATTCTGTTCAGAAACAAACTGAAACTGAAGAGAAATCACAAAAAACTTTACAGAAAGTGAAGCCTGCCGTTAAAAAAACCAAAACTAAAGCAGAAGATACTGAAAAAAAAGAAATCGATACTGATATTAATTTAATAAAGGCTGATACAAAAGAGAAAGTAAGTGAGACAAAAGCTGCCGATGATACCAAGAAGGTTTCTAAGAAGACAGATACAAAAGAGAAAGTAACTAAGAAGGAAAAAGCTGAAACTGATACTAAAAAATCTACTAAGAATAAAGCTTCAGTTGCTTCAGAAAAGGTCTCTGTTGAAAAACCTGCAACTAAGCCGAAAACAAAAGCTCCAGCCAAAACTGCAGAAGCAAAATCTGCTAAATCAGCATCAAAAACACAGACAAAAAAAACTGCTGAAAAAACAGAAACCCAAACAGATAAAGCAAAGGTTTCTGAGGAAAAGAAAGCTAAAAAGACTGAAACTGAAAAGTGATCTTTACACACAGGGAATCTTGCATGAAAGATTACTATAGTCAGTAAAAAAGATTTTCTAATTAAACCAAGTAAAAGACAAAATAAGATGACAACAATCACAGCATCAGCAGTAAAGGAGTTAAGAGAAATTACCGGGGTTGCAATGATGGATTGCAAAAAGGCCCTTGTTGAAACAAATGGAAATATGGAAGAAGCAAAAAACTTCTTGCGTAAAAAAGGACAGGCAAAGGCCTTAAAGAAATCTTCACGGGAAACTCGCGAAGGTGCCGTTGGTTTTTCTTCGAGTGAGGATGGGAAAACTGCCGGACTGGTTCAGGTTACGTGTGAAACTGATTTTGTTGCAAGAAATGAAAAATTTCAGGAGTTCATCAAAAAACTTGCAGATCAAGTTTCGGTGAATGGAGAAAATGATCTTCTGCAGCAGAATTTGATAAATGGAGAAGGTAATGTAGAAGGCATGTTGACTGATACAATTGCTGAGCTTGGTGAAAATATGCAGATTCTGAACAGCAGAAAATTTAAAATAAATCATGGTTTAATTGGAGGCTATATACACAGCAATGGCAAAATAGGAGTTGCAGTTCCAATGGAAACAGATCAGCCATGTGATGATGACCGTTTGAAATCTCTGGCTAAGGACATTGCAATGCATATTGCAGCATTTCAGGCTGAAGCAGTTAAGCCAGATCAGGTACCTGAGGAAGTGCTTGAAAAAGAAAAAGAAGTTTTTACTGCCCAGGCCAGGGAATCGGGGAAGCCTGAAAATATCATTGAAAAAATGATTGAGGGACGGTTAAAAAAATACGTCAAGGAAATATGTGTAGAAAGCCAGCCTTTTGTGAAAGACCCCCAGTTTTCAGTAAGCCAAATTGTAGAACAAACGGCAAAGGAACTTGGTGTAAAAATCAATTTTGACACATTTGAAAAATACCAGTTCTAAATTTTTTGCATGACCCCAAAATACAAACGTATCCTGTTGAAATTGAGTGGTGAAACTCTTGGAGGAGAACAGGGCTCGGGGTTTGATTATGACACAATCCGATCACTTGCCGAAAGTGTGATTGCTGTGCACAATCTCAATGTGGAAGTTGGGATTGTAATCGGTGGCGGCAATATCTTTCGTGGTGCTAGGTCAACGGATGGTAATATTGGTCGGGTAGCAGGTGATCACATGGGTATGCTGGCCACAGTGATCAACAGCATCTGCCTTCAGGAAATGCTGGAACAGAGGGGCGTTTTAACTAGGGTCTTGTCTGCAATTGAACTGAACGCAATTGCTGAGCCGTATATTAAGCGCAGAGCAGATCGTCACCTTGAAAAAAAACGTGTTGTTATTTTCGCCGCAGGCACAGGAAATCCATACTTTACCACTGACACCGCAGCGGTTCTTCGTGCTTCAGAGGTTGGTGCGGAAATCGTAATTAAGGCAACTAAAACCAATGGAGTCTACGATAAAGACCCTTTAACTCATTCTGATGCAGTTCGATACGTCAAATTAAATTATGATGAAGTTCTAAATAAAAACCTCCAGGTGATGGATGCAACCGCAATTGCCTTTTGCAGAGATAACAAGCTTCCCATTATGGTGCTCGATTACAGGGAATCAGAAACAATCCTCAAGGCAGTTTGTGGTGAATCAGTTGGAACATTGATTAAATAAGAGAAATGTCACTGGAAAAAATACAGGAAGTCGAGGAAATAGTTGCCCTGATGATGGACAGCACGATTGAAAGTCTGAAACGTGACCTCAGCACTATTCATGCAGGGCGTGTTTCACCTTCAATGCTGGATAATGTTAAGGTTGATTATTACGGAACCCCAACACCCATAAATCAGGTGGCAAATATCTCCACTCCAGAACCCCAGCTGTTAGCGATAAGTCCATGGGAAAAAAAGATGATCAAGGAAATAGAACGCAGCTTACAGGCTGCAAATCTAGGTTTCAGTATCTCTAATGATGGAAATATCATCCGTGCAGTTACTCCTCCTTTCACTGAAGAAAGACGTAAAGATTATGTGAAGCAGATTAAGAAAATTGGAGAAGATTCGAAAATTGCAGTGCGAAACGCGAGACGTGAAGGCAATGATCAGCTGAAGCAATTGGAAAAAGATAAACTCATTTCCCAGGACGAGGAAAAAACGGCACAGGAACAGGTTCAGAAAATTACCGATCAACATACAGGCATAGTGGATGAGTTAATTGCTGCAAAGGAAAAAGAACTTATGACATTGTAGGAAATAAATGCTGGCTGCACTTTTGCACTCAATTTGGCAATACCAGGTTTTTAAATCTGTCGTTTTTCGAGGTGGGATGGCATTTTTAACAGCATATTTCCTGATTGTGTGGCTGATGCCGTATGTCATTCGCGCTTTCCGCAAGAAGGGAATTACTTCTGATTTTATTACAGCTCCTGCCGATTTAAAACCATATACCGGAGCACCACCCATCATGGGCGGTGGAGTCTTGATTATAGGTATTTTTTTTGGTGCAATTCTCTGGTGCAATCTGAACCAATACGTTGTGGCTCTGATGTTGATAATGCTTTCTTTCGGTATTATCGGTGCAGTTGACGATGTTGCAAAAGTTCTTAACAAACGGCGCGTTGAGTCTGGACGCGAGGAGAGAAAATCGTATAGTGAAAAAGCAGATGGCATCAGTGGGAAGTGGAGACTGGCTGCTCAATTTGCTGTTTCTTTTATAATTGTTACTGGTTTATATTTGTATGTAGATATTGACGGCCACTTGGTAGTACCTCTTGTTCCCCTGAAAACAGCATATCCTTACCTGCCAAAGTATTTATTTATTCCATTGATGACGTTAATCATTGTAGGAGGTGCAAACGCCGTTAACCTGACAGACGGTATGGATTCACTTGCAACAGTGCCCCTGATGACTTGTGCCATGTTTGTTGGAATTGTTGCGTATATAGGTGGAGACACAGATTTTGCTGCAAAACTGAAAATCCCCAGCCTCTCCCATGATATCAAGGAGCTGGCAGTATTGTCCGCATTAGTAATAAGTGCCGGAGTTGCTTTTCTTAAATACAATTCTCCCCCAGCATTAATTTATATGGGTGATCTAGGTGCATTGGCATTGGGAAGCATGGTTTCAGCTATGTTTATTTTTGTAAAAGCAGAGCTTTTCTTACCAATTGTGGGAGGTATCTTTGTATTTTCTGTCCTCTCCTCTATCATCCAGCGCACATTCTTCAGATATATTTTGTGGAGCAAAGGACGTAAAAAGGCGGAAAGGTATCGCTTTTTTTTACGCTCGCCCTATCATCATCACCTACAGCGTTTGTGGACATATTCAGAAAAGGAGCAGGATGTTGTTTCTGTTTGGGTTATTTTGCTCAACAAACTGGGTATTAATCCTGTTCCTGAAGAAAACAAACTGCTGACCCCGCAGGAAGTAAACAGCCGGGTTATTTGGCATATGCATCTAAAATCTATATGGCTGTTTGTTCTTACTATGATCATATATTTTAAAGTACGGTGAGTCATGTTTGAATTCGAACCAATTAATTTTTGATGATTATTTTTATTGAAGCAGCAATCAAGTTTGGAAATACGTCATGAATATTTTAAGTTAGGCTATGAATTTTAATGGACAAACCGCACTTATTACTGGAGCGGGAAGGGGCATAGGCAAAACAATCGCTGTCAAATTAGCAGAATCCGGCCTAGATATTGCCATTGCTGATATGAACCCTGTCAGTGATGATGTGCTTAGGGAGATTGAAGAATATGGCACGAAATGCCTTGCTTTTCAGCTGGATGTGACAGACGTTGAGTCAGTTGACTCAGTGGTTAAGAAAATTATCGATGAAACTGGGGGCATTCACATTTTAGTGAATAATGCCGGCATCACACAGGACAACCTCTTTATGCGCATGAAACCAGAACAGTGGTCGCAAGTCATTGACGTCAATCTGAACGGAGTATTTCATGTGACAAAAGCTGTAATCCGGACAATGGTTAAACAGCATTCAGGAAGAATTATAAACATTTCTTCTGTAGTTGGGTTTTCCGGGAATCCTGGTCAAGTCAATTATAGTTCTACCAAATCAGGACTGATTGGATTTACCAAATCTTTGTCCCGGGAGGTTGGAACACGTGGCATTACTGTAAATGCTGTTGCTCCTGGATTTATCAATACCGCAATGACACAAGCTCTTAACGAAAGCCAGCAACAAGCAATTCTAAGTCAAATTCCTCTGGGTCGCATGGGGGAGGCGGAGGATATTGCCAATGCTGTTGCTTTTCTAGCCTCCGAAGAGGCTTCATACATTACCGGAACTGTTCTACATGTAAATGGAGGTATGTACTGAACTTTATAACGAAGACATAAATAATTGACATTTATTTGAATAAATGACATTTAAATGTGGCTCTTTTATATTTTTAACCCTATAACCGAAAATAATGATGGAAGAAATAAAATCTAAAGTTATACAAATCATCAGTGAACAATTAGGTAAAGATGAATCAGAAATACAAATGAATTCTCACTTTATTGAAGATTTAGATGCTGATTCACTTGATACTGTTGAGCTGGTGATGGCTCTGGAAGAAGAGTTCGAGATCGATATACCAGACGAAGCAGCAGAAAAAATCAGCACAGTCCAATCTGCAGTAGATTTTATAGTTGATGCCAAAGCCTGATATTTATTTCAAAACTACATCAGTTAGCGATTAAAAAAATAACGGGAATTATTATCGCTGAACATCGTCATTCTTAAGAAAGCATGGGAAATCGTGTTGTTGTTACAGGACTTGGCTGCGTATCCCCACTCGGAAATGATGTCCCTACAACCTGGGAAGCCTGTTCTAATGGAAAGTCAGGAATTGACAGGATAACTCATTTCGATCCTGAAGCATTCCGTTGTCAGATTGCAGGTGAAGTAAAAAATTTTCAATTACCTGACATCATCCCTCCAAAAGAAGCAAAAAAAATGGACCTGTTTATTCAGTACTCCATTAAAGCCACTCAGGAGGCTTTGCTTGACGCTAATTTAGAGATTACTGAAGATCTGGAAGAGGATGTTGGAGTTTCAATGGGCGTAGGCATCGGTGGATTGGGCTGCATTGAGCGATACTCCAAAATTATTGAAGAGCATGGGCCTAAACGTGTCAGCCCCTTTTTCATACCGATGACATTAAGCAACCTGGCTCCAGGATATGTTTCACTTTTATTTCGGGCAAAAAGCTACACAGCCTGTTCGGTATCCGCATGCACATCTTCAAATCATGCAATTGGCACTGCAGCTCGTACAATCGAGCGAGGTGATGCAAAAGCTGTAATTGCCGGAGGTGCGGAATCAAGTGTTACTCCTTTGGGAATTGGAGGTTTTGCAGCCATGCACGCATTGAGCACACGCAACGATAATCCTCAAACAGCAAGCCGTCCTTATGACAGAGACCGTGACGGATTTATTATGGGAGAGGGTTCAGGAATGATGATTTTAGAGGATTTAGAATTTGCAAAAGCACGAGGTGCCAGAATTTATTGTGAAATAACCGGTTATGGATTCAGTTCTGATGCATATCACATAACTGCTCCTTCCACAGAAGGACCTGCAAGAGCAATGAAAATGACTCTTAAAGACTCAGGATTGGCTGCAGAAGAAATTGACTATATCAACTCCCACGGTACCTCAACACCTGCGGGAGATCTGAATGAACTTAAAGCAATTAAAATGGCACTTGGAGAAAAAGCAGCGAAAAATCTCTCAATAAGCTCAACCAAATCCATGACCGGACATCTTCTGGGTGCAGCTGCTGCAATAGAGGGCATTTTCTCAATTAAAGCTTTGCATCACAATTATGTACCGCCCACCATCAATATCGAGAATCTTGATCCGGAATGCGATTTAGATGTAACACCAAATAATGGTAAAAAACGAGATCTGCGCGCTGCTATGTCCAATGCTTTCGGGTTTGGTGGTACAAATGCTTCAGTAATATTCCAAAAAATTTACTAATCAAATCTTTCTTTAATGTCCATCTGAAGCATCCTCTGTATAATCTAAAGTAAAATCAGTTTTTTAATAAATTATTTCCTTCTAATTGTTTAAAAAATAATGAACAGTACTGAATATCAGGTTGACCGAAGAGAACTGCATTT
>JAKUUF010000071.1 GCA_022448705.1 SAR324 cluster bacterium
CATTGCTTTCCTTGCTGTGCCGATAACTGCTTGGGTTGTGTTTAAAAGCAGTTTTGGACTGCAATTGCGCGCAACAGGAGAAAATCCTCTTGCTGTCGATACTACTGGGATTTCGGTTAACAAAACACGCTACCAGGCTTTAATATTAAATGGAGTTTTGGGAGGAATGTCTGGAGCATATCTTTCTACCGCACATTTGGGATTTTTTGTCAAAGATATGTCTGCAGGTAAAGGTTATTTAGCACTGGCGGCAATGATTGTTGGCAAGTGGAGACCTTATTCTGCAATGTTTGCCTGTCTGCTTTTCTCTATTTTGTTTGCCATCAAAGATAAACCTGAAATATCTGAAATGCTTAAAGGTTTAGTACCTCTTAACCTTATCGAAAGCTTTTTGGAAATGTCCCCATATATTCTAACGGTTGTAATTTTAGCAGGTTTCGTAGGAAGAGCTGTTGCGCCGAAAGCGATCGGTCAGCCATTTTCTAAAGAAAAGTAAAATCTAATGATTGGCATCAAAGCAATCGGAACATATTTGCCTGAAGCAAGAACTTCAAATTTCGATCGAATGAATAAGTTTGGCATGACAGAGTCATTTGTTAAGCATAAAATCGGTTTTACAGAAGTCGCCATCAAAGCTCCTGAACATGAAACTTCGGATCTTTGTGTCAAAGCCTGGGAGGATCTTCAGGAGAATCATCCTGTAACTCCGGATGATATTGATTGTGTTATTGTCTGCACTCAAAATCCAGATGGGAAAGGACTTCCACATACATCGGCTATTTTGCATGAAAAGCTCTCACTGCCGTTAAGTTGTGCAGTGTTTGACATTTCCCTGGGATGTTCCGGATATGTATACGGACTTTCTGTAATCAAATCTTTCATGGAAGAAAACGAATTTAAGTGCGGCCTGCTTTTCACTGCGGACCCCTATTCCAAAGTTATGAACAACGATGACAAAAAAACGGCAACATTGTTTGGTGATGGCGCGACTGTTACCCTGCTTGATGACAAACCTGTTTTTGAATGCGGTAAATTTGTTTTTGGATCAGACGGATGCAAAAAAGAGGGAATTATTGTGAAAGAGGACGGTCAACTCTACATGAACGGACGCGCAGTATTCACTTTCACAGTAAGAGTTGTTCCGGACAATATAAGAGATATGCTTAAAAAAAACAGTTTCCCGCTGGAAAACGTCGACTGCTTTATTCTTCATCAGGGAAGCCTGCACATCGTAAATTCAATTGCCGATTCGCTTGGTGTCTCACGGGAGCGTTGTCCATTCCACTCAGCTGAATATGGAAACACAGTTTCTTCATCTGTTCCAATGGTTCTTTCCCGGGAATTTGATAAACAGGAAATGAAAGTTGCCGTTCTTTCAGGATTTGGTGTGGGTCTTTCCTGGGCCAGTACAATGCTCTTCAGAAAGCATTCCTAAAAGCCGGGGTTTTATTTCCTGCTGATCATTTATATATCAATTTACAATTGAAATTTTACTTGAATTGATAAAAGCTTCCAATCATTGCAGGTTCGGAAAGGCATCAAGTGAAAGGTCATCAAAAAGCCCTGCTTCGAAGCGATGGGCAGCCAGACAGGCAACCATTGCAGCGTTGTCCGTGCAAAGACTGGACTGTGGATAGTAAAGTTTAAGCCCCCTTCGAGATGATTCCTCTTCAAATGCTTTACGCAGCTTGCGACTGGCCGCCAGTCCTCCTGAAACAGAAATATTTCTAAGACCGTATTCTTCTGCTGCCTTAAAAGTTTTTTGGAGCAGCACATCTGTTACGCTTTGAAAAAAAGAGGCGAGAACAGGTCCTGTTTCGTACAGTGTATCTGATTTTTCCGGGCCTGAGGAAGATGATTGCATGCAATTTTCCTTAAATCTCAGCATTGCTGTTTTCAATCCGCTGAAAGAAAAATTGTGAGTGTTTTTGTTAAGTAATGGACGAGGGAAATCATATTCATTGCCTGAGTACTCCATGGCTGCCTGGTCCACTACCGGACCACCAGGCATAGGGAAGCCAAACAATTTTGCAACTTTGTCAACACATTCTCCTGCAGCATCGTCAATGGTACTGCCGATGATGTCATAATCGAAATGATCACGTGAGTGCATAAGCAAAGTATGTCCTCCTGCAACAACGAGGTGAAGTATGGGAAACTGCATTTCTCCATGGTCCAGCACATTGGCATAAGGATGTGCTTCAACGTGATTGATGCCGATTATTGGACACCCTAACGAATATGCCAGGCTTTTTGCTACAGAAAGGCCAACCAGCAAGGACCCCAGCAGTCCGGGGTGATTTGATACTGCAATGTAATCAATTCCTGTAAAATCAATATCTGCCTTTTTCATTGCGTCATCTATCAGCAGATGAATAACTTCCAGATGTTTCCTGGAAGCCCTCTCCGGCACGACGCCGCCAAATTCTTCATGCTCCTTATATTGGGAAAGTGTCAGGTTTGCCAATATTTCACGTTTCCCACGCAATACAGAAACTGAAGTATCGTCAAAAGTCGTGTCAATCCCAAGGCCTGTTGCTGACATCTGATGTTGCTTTTATAATGAGATTTTTTGAATATCCTGATTAGTCAACCAATGCAAATCGATCCTTAACTTGAAAAAAAGTTTAAATATTTTAATTTGACGCTAATTATTCTTGCCCACTCCGCATTTAAAGAAAAGACTTAGACCCAGATTTAATTAGCATTTGCAAAGCTTATTCTTTTGTAGAATACATGTTTATTATTATAGAGTGTTGAGAAAACTTAGTAAAACTATCAAATTGTTACTCCTGGTTATACATTTCCTGAGATGTCTTCTACATCAATATGGATGAGTCTTAGAAAATATTTAACAATTAATCATACAGCTGAAAAACACCATTTCGTAAAATGAACGGATAGAGTTTATTTTAAACATAATGAATTTAATAAATGGTCATATTTCTTGTTGTTTTCCGATAATGGGGATAAAATTCAGTCGATAACAGAAAAAATTAACTAAGAAACCTGAGTGGCTTTATTTTTTTAAACTTATGAGCAAAGAATTGGGTATTAAGGTCACTCTAAAAGCAGCACTTACTCTTGATGGTAAAATAGCAACAGCCTCAGGACACTCAAAATGGATTACAGGGGAAGCAGCAAGGCATAAAGTTCATGAATTGAGAAACCAAAACGACGCCGTTTTAGTTGGTATAAATACAGTAATTGCAGATGATCCTGAATTGACTGTGCGTGGAATTGAAAACGGGAACTCACCTGTCCGGATTGTTTTGGACTCTAAGGCCAGAATTCCGGAGAACAGCAGGATTTTTCAAAATGATGGTACTCCGGTAATAATTGCTACTGGAAATAAGGCTTTATCCAGAAAATGGCCCAACTTGCCGGATTTAAAAATATTAACCTCTCCAACAGCAACTCCTGAGATAACCTGGATACTTTCAGAACTGCATAAACTCGGTCTGAAAAGTTTGCTGGTAGAGGGAGGCAGCTTTACTTACGCAAGCTTTCTCAAAAGTGGTGCTGTGGACCGGCTGGTATTATTCATTGGACCCAAAATAATTGGCGGACAGGAAGCATTGTCATGGTGTGGGGAATTAGGAGTTGACCAACTTGATCAGGCACTGCAAATTGATATCAGTTCAATTACCGCAGTAGGGGAAGACTGGTTAATAGATGCAAAAATAAAATAACTTGATCTGTATCTGTTATATGCTATTGTTATTACAAAATAAAATAAGAAATATTTTACAAAATACGGTATAAATAAATGCCAGATAATAACAATTTTTTTAATACCATTGAAGACGCCATTGAGGTTTTTGGTAATGGCGAAATGTTAGTGGTTGTTGATGATGAAGACCGTGAAAATGAAGGTGATCTTGTTTGTGCGGCTGAGACAATTACTCCGGAGAAAATCAACTTCATGGCAAAACATGGAAGGGGCCTGATCTGTCTTCCACTTGATGCAGAAATTGTGAAACGTCTTAACATTCCATTAATGGTCAGCAACAATAATGCTACTTTGGGAACAAACTTTACCATCAGCATTGAAGCTTCAACCGGCGTAACAACAGGTATTTCTGCTGCAGATCGTGCACGCACAATTAAAGTTGCTATTGATCCGGATTCGAGTGCCAAAGACATACGCAGTCCCGGACATGTATTTCCATTAAGTGCACTGGAGGGGGGAGTTTTACGCAGGGCAGGACATACAGAAGCTGCCGTTGATCTTGCAAAAATGGCAAATATGCTTCCCGCAGGTGTTATCTGTGAGATTATGAATGAAGACGGAACAATGGCACGCGTACCTGATTTAAAAAAGTTCGCTGACCATCATGGAATTAAGATCATTACAATAAAAGACTTAATTCAGTACAGGAAACGTAATGAAACGCTGGTAGTCAAAAAAGCAGAAGCATCAATGCCCTCAATTTATGGTGATTTTCAAGTGATAGGATTTCAAAGTCTGCTGGATGAAAGTGATTATGTGGCACTTGTCAAGGGAGATTGGGATGAAGAAGAGCCTGTCCATGTTCGTGTTCATTCAGAATGCCTGACCGGGGATGTTTTCGGTTCATATCGCTGTGACTGCGGTCCACAGCTCCATGCGGCAATGGAATTGGTGGAAAGAGAAGGAAAAGGAGTAATCCTTTACTTGCCGCAGGAAGGCAGAGGGATTGGATTGATCAACAAGCTTCATGCCTACAGACTCCAGGAAGATGGAGCTGACACTGTGGAAGCAAACCATAAGCTGGGATTTAAAGATGATTTACGTGATTATGGAATGGGGGCTCAAATGCTTTATATGCTTGGAGTCCGCCGTATGCGATTAATGACCAATAATCCGCGTAAAATAGTCGGACTTCAGGGACATGGACTGGAAGTTGTTGAAAGAGTGCCGCTTGAAATTGAAAGCAATCCCGGCAATAAAAAGTACTTGCACACTAAAAAATCCAAACTTGGACATATGTTAAATGTATAAAGCATTAAAAATATTAGGTTTTTTACAACTACTCATTTGTACCTTGTTTAAAATAAAGACAAAAATTAATTAGATTTGAGTTTGTTATTGGTAGATAAATATTGAAACTCAGAATAAAGAGCATAAAGTCACAATTCTAAAGTTACAAAACGTTGTAAATTCCAGAAATTAAGTATTGTCCAGAAAAGACTATGACTTTTTCACAATCCGAATTGGCAGAAAAGCTGAATAATCCTGAGTCTTATGCAATTCCTCCTAAATCAATAAAACTCCGGGAAACTGACTCTTCATATTTGTTTGAAGGAGACGACTGGTTGTATAAGATCAAAAAAGAGGGTAATGAGTTTCCCACACTTGCAGTCAAGGAAGCTTATTGCCGTGAAGAATGCAGACTCAGTTTGAGTTTTAACCCCGACTGGAGTTCAAACGTCCTTCCGATTGCTGAACAAAATGGCAATATAAAAATCGGCGGTACAGAAGGTGAGCCTGTTGAATACGCGCTTAAAATGGAAAACCTGCCTGAACAGTGGCTGCTTTCTGTGCTTCTGGAAAATGATACTGTATCCGAAAAAAATATGACAAGCATTGCTGGCAGAATTTCGGAAATTCATTCAAGTAATCCGGCAAAAGACAAAGCTGCCGAATCAGGAAAAGCAGAATATTTTCGTGCACTGTGTGACGACATGCTTTTTCAGATGAAACGTTATTTTGATGCTTCTCTGACTCAGCCTATTTTAGACATGATAAGACATCCGCTGGATAAATTCATTGATCAAAATAAACGACTCTTCAGCAAGCGGCATCAAAAAGGACGGATTGTTCATGGACATGGCGCTTTCCTTCCCGAACATATTTTTGTGAGTGAGAAATTTGTGCGATTTATCAGTCCACAGGAAGTACACAGGAAACTGGCTGATTTGGATGTGGCAAATGATGTTTCATCTCTAACTGTTGAACTGGCAAGGCTGGGCAAACATGATCTGGTAGAAACATTTTTAAATCATTATCTTGAAATTTCCAATGATCTGGATTTGCAAAAAATGCTGCCCTTATATCAAACTTATTGTGCACTAAAACAGGGTGTCAGAACATGTGAGCTTAAGGTAGCCCGTCAGGATGAAAAACTGGGTACTTTGGCCATGGAATATTTCAATCTCGCCGTTAACTTCTCCCGTGAAATACCAAGAGCTTAAATCTTGCATGCTTTAAATGCAGCATAAAGCCAGCCATTAAGTTAATCCTTTCAGCAAAAATAATTATCAAACTATGAAAGAGGTCTCTAACAGACTAAGCTTTTCTCAGATGGAGGAAGAAATTCTTCAATTCTGGCGTTCAGAAAATATTTTTCAGAAATCAATTGATGAAAGACCGAAAGATAATTCTTTCAGCTTTTACGACGGACCTCCATTCGCGACCGGACTTCCACATTATGGTCACCTGCTGGCAGGAACTATTAAAGACGTGATACCGCGTTACAAAACCATGCGAGGCTACCGGGTTGAACGGCGTTTTGGCTGGGATACACATGGATTGCCTGTGGAATATGAAGTTGAGCAGTCACTCAAATTAAATGGAAGACACGAAATTGAATTATTTGGTGAAGGAAAATTTAATGAGGAATGCAGATCAATAGTTTTGCGATATACCAGAGAATGGCGTGAAACAGTGGATCGCATGGCACGCTGGGTTGATTTCAACAATGACTACAAAACCATGGATATTGATTTTATGGAGTCAGTATGGTGGGTTTTTAAGAGTTTATGGGAAAAGGAACTGATTTATGAGGGTGTTAAAGTTGTTCCCTATTCCTGGCGTGTTTCAACTCCTCTTTCAAATTTTGAAGCTAACCTGAATTATAAAGATATCCAGGACCCTTCAATCACTGTGCGATTCAAAGTCAAGGGAGAAGAAAGCCTGTATTTCCTGGCATGGACTACCACCCCCTGGACTTTGCCTTCAAACATGGCACTTTGCGCAGGATCTGATCTGGTTTATTGCATCGTGAAGGAAAAACAAAGCGGTGATCGTTATATACTCACCCAGAGCTGTGTCGAGTCATATTTCGAAAAAGGAAGTTATGAAATTGTGAATAAAATGAAAGGTGCAGAATTACTAGGTATGAAATACGAGCCTTTGTTTGATTTTGCGAAGAAAAAGTTGGAATCAGATCATGACTGGTCAGTTCAGTTGGATGATTATGTAAGTGATGACAGTGGAACTGGATTGGTGCATCTGGCCTGTTTTGGCGAAGACGATGTAAGGATATTCCAGCGTGAAAATATACCTGTTTTTGATCCGGTGGATGATGAAGGTAATTTTCTGGATTACATGGGATTTATTGCCGGGAAAAATATCAAGGATGCAGACAAACCAATTATCCAGCAGCTTAAGGAAGAAGGTAAGATGTTTCTGCATGAAACGATTCAGCACAGCTACCCTTTCTGCTGGCGAACTGATACACCTTTGATTTACAAGCCTATTTCAACATGGTTTGTTAATGTTGAAGCCATAAAAGAAAAGATGTATACCCACAACAAGACAGTGCACTGGGTGCCTGG
>JAKUUF010000072.1 GCA_022448705.1 SAR324 cluster bacterium
AAGGGCGTATAACTCAACAGGATGTCCAGGTATTTGTAAAACAGGTTTTAGCAAGTGTTTCACCCGGAGGAAAGACTTTATCAGGAGTCGGGATTCCGGAAATGCCTGAAATTGATTTCAGCAAGTTTGGTTCAGTTGAAATTCAACCCCTCTCACGTATCAAAAAGAAAACAGGAGTTAACCTGCATCGGGCATGGCTTAACGTACCTATCGTCACGCACCATGATGATGCAGATATAACCGAACTTGAGTATTTTCGCAAATCACTCTCAGAGGAAGCAGCAAAAAAGGATGTGAAACTCACCCTGCTTTCCTTTCTGTTGAAAGCATGTGCGGCTGCCATCAGGAAGCATCCAACTTTCAATTCTTCACTTTCTGCAGACAAGGAAAATTTAGTTATCAAACATTACCTGAACATAGGTGTGGCAGTTGATACTCCGGATGGTTTGGTTGTGCCTGTTATCAGAGATGTTGAGCAGAAAGGATTGCTTGAGTTAGCGAAAGAATTAGCAGAAGTAAGCACAAGAGCCAGAACAAACAAACTTAAAAGCAGTGACATTGAAGGAGGATGTTTCAGTATATCCAGCTTAGGTGGAATTGGCGGAACAGCATTTACTCCCCTGGTGAATGCTCCTGAAGTGGCGATACTTGGAGTAACACGTTCCCGAATGATTCCTGTCTGGGACGGTAAAGACTTCAATCCTCGTTTGATGCTGCCTTTGGATTTGACCTATGATCATCGTGTGATTGACGGAGCCCAGGCAGCCCGATTCATGGTAGACCTGTGTGCAATATTGGGAGATATGCGGAGAATGTCTCTATGAGCATTTCTGAAGTTAAAGTACCTGATATTGGTGATTTTCAGGATGTAGAAGTTATAGAGGTAATATGTAAAGAGGGACAGTCTGTTGCTGTTGAAGATCCCCTGATCACGCTTGAAAGCGATAAGGCAACCATGGATGTCCCCTCACCTCTGGCTGGCAGGATTCTAAGTATAAAGATAAAGTCAGGAGACAAGGTTTCAGAAGGGAACCTGATTCTGGAACTTGAGCCAAGTGGTGAGTCAGAACCAGAAGCACAAAAGCTGATTCAAGCAGAGGATCAATCTTCCGAAACTAAGGGTTCAGCATCCATTGATACTAGAATTTCAACTGATTCATCTGCAGCTGCAGACATCAGCTGTGAAGTTTTGGTGCTAGGTTCAGGGCCTGGCGGATACACAGCTGCTTTTAGAGCGGCAGACTTAGGTCGGCAGGTAGTGCTGGTAGAACGCCACGAACAAATCGGAGGAGTCTGCCTTAATGTGGGATGCATTCCATCTAAAACACTGCTTCATGCTGCAAAAATCATTGTTGAAGCTGAAGAAATTGATGCACATGGCATTTCGTTTGGAAAACCTTCAATTGATCTTGATAAACTTCGTGAATGGAAAAATGGAATTATCAGGCAGTTAACCGGCGGGCTGAAAAACATGGCCAAGCAGCGGAACGTGACTATATTAAATGGTTTTGGCGAGTTTATTGATTCAAATCATCTTCGTGTAACAGATAAGAATGAAAAAATTACTACAATTAATTTTTCAAATGCTGTTATTGCAGCAGGTTCAAGACCTGTTAAGCTGCCCTTTCTTCCGGATGATCCTCGCATAATTGATTCAACCGGGTCATTGGAGCTTGCCAGCATCCCAAAAAATTTGCTAGTGATTGGCGGTGGAATAATTGGACTTGAAATGGCAACAGTTTATCATGCCCTGGGATCAAGAATTACCATAGTGGAAATGCTTGATGGACTGATGGCCGGAGCAGATCGTGATCTGGTACGCCCTTTTCAAAAGCGCATAGCTAAACAATATGATAATATCTGGCTTGAAACAAGAGTAACCGAAGTTGAGGCTCTCAAGAAAGGTCTGAGAGTACATTTCGAAGGAAAAAATTCTCCAGATAAACCGCAGATGTATGACTGCATACTAAGTTCTGTTGGACGTGTTCCAAACGGTTTAAACATTGGTGCAGAAAAAGCAGGAGTAGAAGTTGATGAAAAAGGGTTTATCAGTACAGATACCCAAATGCGCACCAATGTATCGCACATCTTTGCTATTGGTGATCTTGCGGGACAACCGATGCTTGCCCACAAAGCATCACATGAAGCAAAAGTTGCTGCGGAGGCTATTTCCGGAATGAAAAGTTTTTTTGATGCCCGAGCTGTTCCATCAGTGGCATACACAGATCCTGAAGTGGCCTGGACTGGAATTACTGAAGAAGAAGCCAAAACGCAGGGCATTGCCTATGGAAAGGGAAGCTTCCCCTGGGCAGCAAGTGGAAGGAGCTTGTCTATAGGCAGAAGTGAGGGAATGACTAAAGTGATTTTCGAAGAAGACTCAAAAAGAGTAATAGGTCTTGGCATCGTCGGACCGAATGCAGGTGATTTAATTGCTGAGGGAACTCTAGCCATTGAAATGGGCTGTGACGCAAATGATATAGGATCTACAATTCATCCCCATCCGACTTTATCAGAAACAGTGGCCTTCGCGGCAGAAGCCTATGAAGGTACAATCACAGATTTGTATATTCCTGGCAAAAAGAAATAATGAGATTTTTCTATTTCAGTTGTAAATTTATTCAAGACCTAATTATCAGGAAATATAAAAAAAATAATTTTTTTTAAAAAAACACTTGACAAAAACTTTAATTTTGGAGAGCCTGTTACCACCTACTTGTCAAATTTCAATCCTATTTACTGGCATATCCACACAAGATAATTCTTACCATATTAGTTTCTGTATCAATAAAATCTTTTTTTTAACTCCAAGTAACTACAGTTTTTGAAATTTTTAATCCTCGAGTAATCACACCATAATACGGATTCTTCTGTCAGGAGATTCCTCATTATTTATTAACTGCCTGAGAAAAAATACATGTCAAAAAGCCGTCCTGATAATGGCAATGGAAATGATGCAAAAAACAATCACGAAATTGTTTCCAAACCTGATACCCTCAATTTAATTGAATTAAAGAAAAAAGATATAAATTCTCTTATAAAAATTGCCCGTGAGTATAACATTGAAAATGCCAACAGCATGCGCGGACAGGAACTGCTTTTTGCTCTGCTGCAGGCACAGACAAAGCGCAAAGGTATCATTTATGGAGCAGGTGTTCTGGAAGCATTGCCAGACGGTTTTGGATTCCTCCGCGCACCGGATTATAACTATCTGCCTGGACCGGATGATATCTATGTTTCCCCTTCCCAGATCAGGCGATTTAATCTTCGTACCGGTGATACTGTAGCAGGCCAGATTCGCCCACCTAAAGAAAGCGAACGTTATTACGCCCTCCTGAAAGTTGAAGAAATAAACTTCAGCGATCCTAACAAAGCTTTCGAAAAAATTCTTTTTGATAATCTCACCCCACTCCACCCTGAGGAACATCTGCATCTTGAACGCAAGGACAATGATTTGACTACAAGGGTGATTGACCTGGTATCACCGATAGGCAAGGGCCAACGCGGAGTTATTGTGGCACCCCCAAGGACAGGCAAAACAATGATTCTGCAGTCAATAGCAAACAGCATAACTGAAAATCATCCTGAAGTTGATTTAATTGTACTTTTGATTGATGAACGTCCGGAAGAAGTTACAGATATGCGTCGTTCAGTGGACGGTGAAGTGGTTGCTTCGACTTTTGATGAACCGGCAACTCGCCACGTACAGGTATCTGAAATGGTGCTTGAAAAAGCTAAAAGACTTGTTGAACATCAGCGGGATGTGGTAATATTGCTTGATTCTATCACAAGACTTGCCAGGGCCTATAACACGGTCATTCCGCCAAGCGGGAAAATTCTGTCCGGTGGTGTGGACTCAAACGCACTGTTTAAACCAAAAAGATTTTTTGGTGCTGCCAGGCATATTGAAGAAGGCGGATCTTTGACTATCATCGCGACTGCATTGATAGATACAGGTAGTCGTATGGATGAAGTTATTTTTGAAGAGTTCAAGGGCACAGGAAATATGGAACTTGTGCTGGACAGGAAACCTGTTGAAAAAAGGATTTTTCCAGCAATTGATCTCAGCAAATCCGGAACACGTAAAGAGGAACTTTTAATCGAGAAAGCAGACCTTGACAGAATTTGGGTGCTGCGTAAGGTTCTCTCCCAACTCAATGTGGTTGAGGCTCTGGAATTCCTGATAGAAAAAATGGATAAATTCAAAGAAAACTCAAACTTCCTTGATATGATGGATAAATAGCTTAACTTTCAAGCACCAAAAATTGTTGCTAAAAAATACATACCAATGAAACCTAAAATACATCCAGAATATAAAATGACTTCATTCCGCTGTGCATGTGGATCCACCTGGAATGCACTATCTTCAAAGGGTGGTGAATTAACGGTGGAAATATGTTCAAACTGCCATCCTTTTTTCACTGGTGCAGGAAAAAATTTGATTGACACAACCGGAAGAATAGAAAAATTTAAACGCAAATACAGCCGGACCTGACCGGAAATGCTGGATAAACTTGAGGAAATTAACTCGCGATTTGAAAAACTGACAGAGGAACTTGGACAGCCAGAAGTAGTCCAGGATCAGAATCGCTACCGCAAGCTTACTCAGGAACATGCCGGTTTACAGGAAATAGTTGAGGCCTACCAACTCTACCTTAAAATTCAGCAACAACTTGAAGATAACCGCGAGTTATCTGAGGACAAGGATGAAGATCCTGAAATACGCAAATTGGCAGTTCAGGAGATTCACGAAATGAACCTGCAGATGCAAAAGATGCAGAAGCAGATAGAACTTCTTCTGTTGCCCAAAGATCCTGATGATTCCAGAAATATAATCATTGAAATACGTGCAGGTACAGGAGGGGATGAAGCTGCTTTATTTGCCAGAGATCTTTTTCAGATGTATGCCCATTATTCTGAATCTCAAAAATGGCGCTTGAAACTGATGAATGAAAGCAGGAATGATCTTGGAGGTTTTAAGGAAATAACTTTTTCAATTGAGGGGAAGGAAGTCTACAGTCGCCTGAAATATGAAGGCGGTGTGCATCGAGTACAACGAGTTCCAAAAACTGAAACGCAGGGACGGATCCATACTTCTGCGGCAACTGTTGCTGTTTTGCCTGAAGTAGAAGATGTTGAAGTGGAAATCAACCCTGGAGATTTGAGGATAGATGTATACAGGTCATCCGGACCTGGAGGCCAAAGCGTTAATACCACTGATTCTGCAGTCCGAATTACTCACATTCCATCCGGACTTGTAGTAATTTGTCAAAATGAGAAATCCCAGTTAAAGAATAAATCGCAGGCATTAAAAGTCCTGAGAGCCCGGCTCTATGAAAAGGAGCTTGAAGCCCAGCAGTCTGAAACAGCCGAAATACGCAGGGGCATGGTTGGTTCCGGAGACAGAAGTGAGCGTATCCGGACATATAATTTCCCCCAGGGCCGTCTCACAGATCATCGCATCAATTTAACTCTCTACAAACTGGAAGACATTTTGTTCGGCAATCTTGAGCTGGTTATTGACCCTTTACTCTCATATTACCAGGCAGAATTACTAAAGGCTTCTTGAGCTTAAATTCTTCAGCCAGTGGGAAATGCTTTAAACATCCCTGCAACGCACATCATTAGCCATCATTTCATTAAGCACAATTAATCCAAAACAAAAATAATGTCTTTTGAGACCCTTCTGAGTCCAATTAAAGTGGGCAATGTAACTTTAAAAAACAGAGTGATGATGGGTTCAATGCACACTGGACTTGAAGAGCATCCAGATGGTTCAGCAAGACTTGCTGCTTTTTACGCGGAGCGGGCAAGAGGAGGAGCAGGACTGATCATAACCGGAGGATTTGCACCAAACACTGAAGGTCGAGTTTTTGAAGATGGTGCTGACCTTGTTTCTGATGAGCAGTTGGCTTTTCACAAGCCGATTGTTAGTGCAGTGCATGAAAACGGTGGGAAAATAGCACTGCAGATTCTGCATACAGGACGTTACGGGCTCATGGAAAATTGTGTGGCGCCATCCCCGATAACGGCACCGATCAATTTCTACCGGCCTAAAGAATTAAGCAATGCTGAAATTTTGCAAACTATTGACGACTACGCCCGATGTGCCAAACTGGCAAAAGATGCAGGTTATGATGGTGTTGAAATAATGGGCTCAGAGGGATACTTGATAAACCAGTTTATTGCCAAATGTACAAATCACCGTTCCGATGAATGGGGAGGAACATTCGAAAACCGCATAAGATTCCCTTTACGTGTTGTTGAAAGGATCCGGGAAGAGGTTGGAAGTCAGAATTTCATCATGATTTTCCGTCTCTCATGTCTTGATTTAGTAGATGAAGGCAGTAGTTTTGAAGAGGTAGTTGAACTTGGGCAGCGTGTAGAAGAAGCAGGAGCATCTCTTATAAATACAGGAATTGGCTGGCATGAAGCACGTGTTCCAACAATTGCAATGATGGTTCCCCGTGCAGCATTTGCCTGGGTCACAGGCAAGCTGCGTCCATACCTGAATATCCCGGTTGTGACATCTAACCGCATAAATGATCCTCTTGTTGCAGAGAATCTTTTAAGAGACGGGATAGCCGACATGGTTTCCATGGCAAGACCATTTTTGGCTGATGAAAATTTTGTCAAAAAAACTGAAGAGGGCCGTCCTGAAGAAATAAACACTTGCATAGCCTGCAACCAGGCCTGTCTGGATAATATCTTCAAGATGAAAACAGCAAGCTGCATGGTTAACCCTAGAGCCGGACGAGAAACTGAATTGAATTATGAACCGGCAGCTACACCTAAATCAATTGCTGTGATTGGTGCAGGTCCAGCCGGCATGACGGCAGCATACATTTCCGCAATGCGCGGACACCGTGTTACTTTGTTTGACCAGCGTGAAGAACTGGGAGGACAGATAAATTACGCAGTCAAAATTCCGGGCAAACAGGAATTTTTTGAAGTAATACGGTTTTATAGGGTTATGCTGAAAAAATATGGAGTTGAACTAAAACTTGGACACATGATAAGTCCTCAGTCCCCGCTCTCTGGTAAATACGATGCTGTAGTTTTAGCCACAGGAGTTCGTCCCCGTAAACTGGAGCTGGAAGGAGCAGATCATTCCAAGGTACTGAGTTATTTAGATGTGCTTGACAAGGAAAGAGCCGTAGGCCGTAAAGTGGCCGTTATTGGTGCAGGAGGGATTGGTATCGATGTGGCACACTACCTTACAGCACAGACTCCTTTTTCAGGAGATGTTCCTGATTATTTGCAAGTTCATGGTATTCTTGATTCGAATGAAGCATTAGAAGTTAGAAAACCCAAAAAACGCGAAGTTACAGTATTACAGCGTTCCTCTGACAAAATAGGGAAAAGGCTGGGAAAAACTACAGGCTGGGCACATATTCAATCATTAAAATCTCATGGGGTTAAGCTTCTTCAGGGAGTAGCTTATCAGAAAATTGATGACTTAGGATTACATCTACGA
>JAKUUF010000073.1 GCA_022448705.1 SAR324 cluster bacterium
TATTGAAGTTGCCAGTTCTAATAATATCCTGGTACTGCTTGCCGGAATGCAGATTCCATTAAACTACGGGCAGGATTATACCAAATCTTTTCGCAATGCTTTTTATGAACTGGCTGAACAATATCAACTGCCCATGATTCCGTTTCTTCTGAAAGACGTGGGAAACGTTCCAGGCTTAAACCTTCCTGACGGCATACATCCTAATCCAGAGGGACACCATATCATCAGCCGGACAGTACTTGAACATCTGGAACCGCTTTTGTCGAATTGATTCCATTTTAGATTCCCAAAGAAATCTATTGGTAAGTTTTTGCAGTATTTTATGATGGGAATCGATTTGCTTTTAGCCAAATTTTTTCAGTGAACCGATGGCTTTCATGATTTGTTTTTGTTGACCCAGGTAAACTCTGTTGTTGGGTACAAGAGCGTCCAGGGATTTCTTTCCCATTTCAAGAATTTTCAATACACCATGGTTAGCAAGATTTAGCATTTTGCGATGCTGATAGGCATAAAATGAAACCTGCGCAAATTCTGCCAAAACAGTTATATCTCCACGTTTTGGATTAGCAAAAGAAGATCTTTTTAATGCTTTGTGATATGCCACAATTGCCTTGTTAAAAGTTGGTGTCATGGCAGGACGCGCAGAATAATCATCCATCAAAACACGAAGAGAAAGAAACCTTAGAGCCTGCATATGTAAACGAGCTTCCATTAAGTATGGAAGTGCAAGCTTGTTGTCAAATGCCTGCAGCTTTGCTACAACCTTCATACCGATAGGATGCAGAATGGGGATACGTTTCATTACCTCTACTGCTGCCAGAGTTTTTCTAACAATGAGAAGGTGTTTATTTTTAACTGTGTCAGCATTCCCGCTTCCCCCAAATAATCCCCTGACCTTTTTTTTTGAGGAAAGCACATCCAGCTCATCCAAATGCATAGACATTGTTATGCTTCCTCGAGTATCCTCATCCAGAGATTCAGCATATTCCAGCAATTTCAAAGTCAGTTTCATTTCCTGAATTGCCACGATCTCGTGTTCCTGCAGTTCTTCCTCTTCATCTTTGCTAATTAAATCATTCACAGAGATGACATCCAGATTCACATTTTTCAGTTGTTTAGATTGAACAACTAGCAGGTTTTTTTTATGGGTGCTTATAATTTTTTCCAGGTACAGCCGGTAGGTTTGTCCGGTAATTTGCAATGTGGCAGGCGTTATGTCTCCCAAATATATTGTAAGAGCAGCCTGAATCATGAGATTGCGGTAAAGTGACAAAGGGGAGTCTCCCTTATCATCCAGCATGACTGCTCTGACTAATTTCACCCTTTCGAGGCTTACCTTAGGGGAACTGCCTATTTTAGACACTATTGTAGAAACAGAACTGCTTTTTACAAGGTTACCAATTATGCTTGCGTCTAAATGACTCCCTTTTTCATTTGCATCAGAAGGCAGAATCTTTTTTCTCATCTTGAGAATAAAGGACGCACCGCTGAGTTTTTTTACATCCTCAGTTGCCCTAATTATTTCCTTTTCAATCTTTACAAAATCAAGCGCGGGGAAAGGATTGCTTGTAAGTGACCTTCCCTTGATTGCCTGATTTGAACTGTCCCTGCTTGAGTTGGAACCGGATATTTCTTTTTCTATTTGATCTTCTTCTTCCATCACTGAATTTTATATTATGACAGCTATTTTGTAGCTTGAATCCAATGAGCTCACTTTATATTAATGGGATGTCTTGCGATCATTGTAAGTGCTTCATCTTCTAATCAAGCATAATTCAACTAAATTATAAAGTTTAAATATACAGATACAATGAACATGTTCACCTGACAGCCCCGCCAGTTATTCTAAGACAGAAATACAAACAGAGCCACTTGCACTTTGTGATTTAAATCAACGAATGAACCGCATGATTTATGCATTTTAAGGACTATAATAAACAAATTTAAAACCTTAAATCCTTATTCAAGGATAATACCTATTGACAGAAATTTTGAAAATACTGTCAGGATTCAAAGTAATGTTTGTTAATCTATCGAAGGAAGAACTCGACGTTTAATTTTTAAAAGAGTATCTTTATCAAAAGAGGAACTATCTTGAAAAATTGGAATTGCCAGCCATTTTCATGGATTTTCAGTAGAAGAAAAATCCAAGCCCAAAATGCTCTGGTAACGCACCGAATACTGTATGATCAAACTGTAGAGGGAATAGAGTTGTCTTGATCATCCTGCTTATTCAATGCAGTATCATCCGGAGACTGCATTAGGTTCAAGAGATGCTTCGTACCTGTTTGGCCGGTTTCTTGAAATGATGAAAAGCTGATATTGAAATTCATTTATTTTATTAGGTTCTCAATTCATACCAACGCACAATAATTACCAACCAGATACTTAAGAGAGTGAGGTAAAATGTCAGTAGGTAAACTTACAGGCCCTAAGAAGGCAGCAATTCTGCTGCTTGCACTGGGAGAAGACGCGGCAGCGGACGTGATGAAAAATTTGGAAGAATCTGAAATCCAGCAGGTAGGTTATTATATGTCCCGCTTTACGGATGTGGCTCCAGAAGAACTGGACCTGGTGCTTGAGGAATTCTATCGGAACTCGATTATGACTGATGACGGTGTGAGCATAAGCTCTTCGCCTGATTTCGTAAAGAACACCCTGACAAAAGCTTTAGGGGCAGACAAGGCAAAGGAGCTTGGTGAAAATCTGAGAGTTGGCGAGGATGATGTCGGACTTGATGCGTTGCGATACGCAGAACCCATAATGATATCAAATTATATTCGAACTGAACATCCCCAGACAATTGCACTGATTCTTTCTTATTTAAAGAACGTTGAACAAGCGTCAAATGTACTTCGTGAATTACCTGAGAGTTTGCAGGCAGACGTTTTGTACCGAATGGCAATGATTGAAAGCATTCCTCCCGGGGTTGTTTCGGAAATGAATGAGGTGCTGACGGAAGAAATGAAAACAGCAGGAAGTATGGCAACGGCAGTGGGTGGAATTGAACCTGTGGCAGAAATTATAAATGCGGTGGATAAAGCCACTGAAACCAGAATTTTGGCTAGCATAGAGGAAACAAATCCTGATCTTGCAGAACAGATTCGTGAGCTGATGTTCACCTTTGAAGATATGGCTCTGATCGATTCCAAGCAGATGCAGATTGTGATGAAAGATGTGGATCAGGCGGATATGGTGCTTGCTCTGAAAACAGCCAGTGATGCAGTTAAGGACCTTATCTTCAGCAGCATGTCTACAAGGGCGGCAGAAATGGTAAGGGATGATCTGGAGAACCTTGGTCCGGCTAAAATAACAGATGTAGAAGCAGCGCAACAAAAAATCATCAAGGTTGTCAAGCGTCTTGAGGAAGAAGGAACTATAGTTATTGCTGGAGCAGGTGGTGGAGACGTTGTATAAAAAGCCTGCTTTTGCAGTTTCTTGTAGGATTATGTAAATTCAGTTCGCAGTTTAGAAAATTGGCAATCTGACTAGAAATATGTCAGGATATTGGTTGCTGTTTTCAAAGCTCATGATTTTGTGCTTCAGCTGAAAAATTCTTCCAGCTTTCCATTTTGAATTCGGCACACCAGTTGGGAACAAATTCCCAGAATTAATTTTGTAGCCGGATTTTCCTATTTTGAAGTTTTTAATTTTCTGGATTTCGTGATGCCAAAAACAATGTTTGAAAAAATCTGGAATGCCCATCTTGTTCATGAGCAGGAAGGAAACTCAATCGTTTATATTGACCGTCATCTGGTACATGAAGTAACTTCTCCTCAGGCCTTTGATGGAATACGAATGTCCGGTCGGTCCGTGCTTCATCCAGAATTAACTTACGCGGTTCCTGATCATAATGTTCCCACCAAAAATCAGGACAAACCAATTGAAGATCCAATTGCAGCACTGCAGGTAGAAACTTTGCGAAACAACTGCAAAGAATTCGGAATAACTCTCTTTGATTTGGGAGACGAGCGTTCTGGAATTGTACATGTGATTGGTCCGGAACAGGGGCTGACGCTACCTTGGTCAACTATAGTCTGTGGAGATTCTCACACTGCGACTCATGGAGCTTTTGGTGCACTGGCTTTTGGAATTGGAACTTCCGAAGTAGAGCATGTGCTGGCCACACAGACCTTGCAGCAGAAGAAACCAAAAACCATGCTTGTTGAGGTTGAGGGTATGCTTCCAAAAAATGTAACCCCAAAAGATATTATTCTTGCAATCATAGGAAAAATAGGGACTGCTGGGGGTACTGGTTACGTAATTGAGTATGCAGGAGATGCAATTCGAGGCATGTCAATGGAAGGGCGCATGACCCTTTGCAATATGACAATTGAAGCAGGTGCACGTGCAGGTATGGTCGCTCCTGATGAAACAACATTTGAATATCTTAAGGACAGGCCTTTTTCTCCTAAAGGTGATGATTTTGATGAGGCAGTTTCAGTGTGGAAACAGCTGCCAAGTGACGAAGATGCTGAATTTGATCTTACTGTGAACATCAATGCGGAGGATGTATTGCCCCAGGTAACATGGGGAACAAGCCCGGGCATGGTAACAGATATCAACAGCAGAGTCCCGGACCCCGAGAAGATAAAAAATCCTTCCGAGAGGAAATCTGTGGAAAACGCCTTGAAATATATGGATCTCAAGGCAAACCTCCCTATCAAGGAAATAAGCATTGATCGTGTGTTTATTGGTTCGTGCACAAATTCACGCATAGAAGATCTTCGTTCTGTCGCGGAGTTTGTAAAAGGGCGCAAAGTAAGCGATGACGTCTCTGCCATGATTGTTCCTGGGAGCGGTTTGATCAAGCAACAGGCAGAGCAGGAAGGACTGGATGAAATATTTATTGCAGCAGGCTTTGAATGGCGTCAACCAGGATGTTCCATGTGCCTGGCGATGAATGATGATATACTGAAACCTGGTGAGCGTTGTGCTTCAACAAGCAATAGAAACTTTGAAGGCCGCCAGGGTAAAGGAGGCCGTACACATCTTGTTAGTCCGCTGATGGCAGCAGCAGCAGCTGTAGCGGGACATTTTGTCGATCCACGCACTTACTAGATCTATATTAATTATATAAATTTTTAAAATGGAAGCATTTGAAACTCTTTCTGGAAAAGCTGTGCCGCTTGATATAATAAATGTGGATACAGACCAGATTATTCCAAAACAATTTTTAAAAAAAATAGATCGTGCTGGATTTGGTGTTCATCTGTTTCATGACTGGCGTTACCTGGATGACTCAGGTACCAAGCAGAATCCTGAGTTTGTACTTAATTTCCAGCGTTTTCAAGGTTCAGAAATTTTGCTGACTCGAGAAAATTTCGGTTGTGGATCAAGCCGTGAACATGCTCCTTGGGCTTTGCACGATTACGGATTCAGGTGTATTATAGCCCCCAGTTTTGCTGATATTTTTTATAACAATTGCAGGAAAAACGGTATTTTGGCTGTGGTTCTGCGGGATGATGAAATACAGGCCTTGTTTGAAGAAGTTGAAGCAAATGAAGGATGCTTGCTGACAGTAGATCTTCCCAGGCAGAATGTTACCACTCCCGAGGGCAAAAAGTTCTCTTTCGAGATTGATTCTTTTGCAAAAAACTGTCTGCTTAAAGGACTGGACGATATAGGCTGGACGCTGCAGTTTGAAGAAAAAATTCAGAGTTATGAACAGCAGGCTAGGAGTGAAAAACCATGGTTATTCATTAGCAATTGATATTTCCTTCTGCAAAATACTTCAAAAAATTCTTCCGTTACAAATTCAAGATTTCTTTGGCCCCCTTCAAGATATGATTTCGATAATTGGTAAAATTTCAGTTCATCTTCGATACTTATAACCCAATTTCACTCCGTTTATAAAAAAAGGCGACAATTGTTTTATCCTTGCCCTGAAAATGACTGGCAGGATAAAAGACATTATTTTCTCATGCGAAACAATATATCATCGTAATCGTCATCAATATATTTCCAGGGTTCTTATTTTCTAGCATTTTAGAATGTTGTTTTTGGGGGCTAAATGCGGAACTGCCAACAAACATTTTCTGTCTGCTTTTGCTTATATTTTGTGTATTTGCTATATTAGCAAAATCGATGTTGAATGAGTATTATCAATAGACCGAACGCAAAAACTTACTTTATAAAAAAGATCAAATTTATATTATATAGCAAAAAATTCCCTTTTATTGCATATATTCATTATTCAATATTTGATCTCAGTATTTTTAATAAGTAAACTCATTATTTGATGAAAGTTTTTTGCCGATCTTTCCTGATAATTTTTTCTGCAGTATTGTTCTGTGCCTGTGGTCGATCTGATTTAATTCGTTTACGCATGCTGGCACCGGTTGTTGAAACCAAAAAAGATCACTCCATTTTAACCGATACAAAAGAATCTTCTACACCCTCATATACCAATACATCAAACGGCGGCAGTTTATATTTTTTATTAAAAAGTATCGGATTAGGATATACTACAGTTACAACTAAATTTGAAAAGACAGGCACTAATCTTAAGGAGACAACAACTCTTAAAACAAATTTCTATGATTTGGCTTTTGGGTTAGGTGAAAACTACTCATTTATGTGGGGTGCCGGAGTTCTTTCTGGCTTAGAGCATGAAAGGTATTTGGAATATACTGATAAAGGAAAAGATCAGCTCTGGGTGAACAGTGACCCGGTAGGACATTCTTTATTTTTTATGCTGGCTCACCATGGATTCGGTTTTGAAACACTGCTGGGCTATCGAATGAACTTCATAAAGACAGAATTTTACGATAGCAATATTCCTTCGCATATGGGCAAGTCACCTGCTGCTGGAAAAGACGTGAGCTATGAAGATACCAACATAAGTATAACAACCTCCCAGGTACAACTGGGAATAGGAGTTACATTCTGAATTTAGTGATGAGGGGGGTTTTGTGGAACGAAAGTCACGCAAAATCTGGGTCCGGTTTTTTACTCTGCTGTGTTTACTTACTCTTTCCGTTTCCTGTTCGAGCAGCGAAGATGGGGAAGAATCTACTGACAATGCTGGCGCTGACACATCCGCGCCAACCGTAACAGCTGTTTCTCCTGTAGATGGTGCTTCTGATGTCTCCGTCAGCAGTACAATCTCTGTCACTTTCAGTAAATCTACTGAACCGGCATATGCCACAACTTCCTCAAATGAAGTCTGCAGTGGTACAATGCAGTTATCCTCGGACAGCTTCAACAGTTGTATCCCTGCCGTTTTAACATACGATACTTCGCGCAGAACATTCACCCTGACAGCAGGTTCCAGTTCAGTCACACGAGAACTGGCTTCCTTAACAAAGCATCAACTGAAAGTTACTACCGGCATTAAAGATTATTTCGGCAAGGCCCTGGCTGAAGATTATACATCGTCAGGATTT
>JAKUUF010000074.1 GCA_022448705.1 SAR324 cluster bacterium
TCAGGATGAGCTAGGAATTACTATGTCCAAAACAGGCATGGCATGCGCTATGTGTCATCCATTTGCTTCAGATGTGCATCCTCACCAATTTCCTAAATTCCAGGAACAAATGAGTGAAGTTGCTGGTTTGCGGGAAATGATCAATTGGTGCATTGAAAAACCCAATGAAGGAGTAACAATTGGGATTGACAGTGAAGCAATGATCGCCTTGGAGGCCTACATTATGTGGTCACACAAAGGAACCGTTATTGAGCCAGGTACTCATTAACAAACACTGAAATACAGTGAATTTATCTCATCGCGGTTTATTCCATTACAGAATGATAATGGATGAACCGCAATGAGTTTTTACGGTTTAGATAAATTGATGTTTATCCCGTTTTTTAGAATTCATAATCCAAATAAGAAATACATATATCTGGATGATTTAGTTCAAAGCATTTGTCCTTATTGAACTAATACACTTACAAACTAATAAAAAAAAATGGCAGAAAATTCGAATGAGCACTTAGATGCATTGGTTGACAGAAAACTTGTGCGCTTATGGCTGTACTGGGGGTTAGTCTGGCTAATGTTCCCACCTTCAATAGGGGTGACTATTTCCTCATATTTCAATTTTCCTGGCTACCTTGGTAACAGCTTAGAGTTGCAGTTCGGGCGACTACGCCCGATGCATGTAAACGGAGTAATTTTTGGAGCATTTTCCACTCTATTCATGGGACTTAGTTACTATATTGTTCCACGTTTAACCGGAGTCAAAATGTGGCAGGAAAAAATTGGGCATTTGCTAATGTGGGTATGGAACATTGGACTGGTGATAGGGATGGTTTCACTTTTAATGGGCTACAATCAGGGACTCGAAGCAGGGGAATTCCCTGTTTTAGTTGACACTATATTTTTTATTGTGATTTCTCTTGCCACGCTGCAGTTCATCATGACTATTGCAAAACGTACTGAACCTCAGCTTTACGTGAGCCTGTGGTATCTGGTAGCTGCATTTGTCTGGACAGTGCTAAACCTCATTATGGGAAGCTACATTCTTCCATATTACATAACTGGTATTAACAGTGCAGCCTTTCACGGACTTTTTATTCATTACATAGTAGGACTGTGGATCACTCCTGCCGGATATGTGCTAATTTATTATTTTCTTCCGGCCAGTATAAAAAATCCTATTTACAGCCACAAACTCTCACTTGTAGGTTTCTGGTCACTGGCACTCTTTTATCCGTTTGTAGGTATCCATCACTACCTTTACAGTCCCATTGCTGACTGGGCTGAAACACTTGCTATAATAACGTCTATGTTACTTATTATCCCAGTATGGACAGTGCTACAGAATTTTTTTGGTACGATGATAGGCCGCTGGCAGAATTTTGGACGAAACCTGACCGCAAAATTCCTTATAATGGGCTCCCTAATGTACCTTGTAGGATGCTTTCAAGGTTCAGTGGAGGCCCTCCGTTCGCTGCAGGAGCCTACTCACTTTACTGACTTTGTAATCTCCCACTCTCATTTAACTGTATTCGGAACTTTTGTTGTCTGGGCCATAGCCGGTACCATATACGTCTGGCCCAAAATCCATGACCAGGAACTCTGGTCCTTTAAGATGGGGAACTGGTCATTCTGGCTCATCACATCTGGAATTACTCTAATGGGTTTGGTATTGACCATGGGTGGACTGATGCAAGGTACAATGTGGATGAAAGGAACTGAATGGCTGGACACAGTGGTTGCTATGCGTCCATACTGGCTTGTTAGGACCCTTGCAGGAATAAGCATGGATATTGGTATATCACTACTTGTTATCAATTTGATGAAAACGGCTTTGAACAGTTCAAAAAATGGCAAACCAACTGCACAGTTTGCAGGTACAGGGGAGGTAGCATGAATTTGAAAAACGTTGCTTTATTTGCGGGATTTTTCTTTGCCACTCTCGCCATCTTTGTACAAGGTATTTTGCCTATGCTGGAACCCGAGTCACGGCAGTTAAAAATCACCAAGGTTGTTAGGACAGATTTAGGTGAACTTAAATGGATGGAGCATGAGGCTACAGACTATTCTGAATCTGAACTGATAGGAAGACAAGTGTATATTCGTGAGGGCTGCTGGTATTGCCATTCGCAGTATGTGCGCCCGGTTACAGGTGAAAGACGTCGTTGGGGTCCTGTCACGCAAGCCGGAGAGTATGCCTTTGATATGCCACACCTTTTTTCAACACGGCGAATTGGCCCCGACCTCTCAAGGGTTGGACTGAAATACAGTGACGAGTGGCATCTTGCACATTTCTGGGATCCGCGAATGGTTGTACCAGATTCCATCATGCCGAGATTCGCCGAATTATTTGATGGCCCCCATCAGGGTGTTAAAGTGGTTGAGGATGATGAAGGCAATCGTACTTTGGATAAAAACGCTGACACAGGGAACATCTTTGATTATTCCAGTCAGGAAAAAATCATGCTTACACCTAACGCTGAAGGACTGGTCTTTGTGTCTGAAAAAGGGAAATATCCTGTGATCTGGACTCCGAATGATGAATTTACAGGTGATACTGTAAATGTTATTGCACAGACTGAAGAGCTTGAGGGACTTGTTGACTATATTCAGAAACTTGGCACTAATCGTGGCAAATGGCGTGATCTCTTTGAACCACAAAGTATAGATGCTTCGATGGTTTCAATTCCACGCTCAGAAGAGTGGATTGCATTCGGAAAAGAAGTCTATACCCGCAGATGTGAAGGATGCCATGGAGACAATGGTAACGGGAACGGCCCAGCCGCAACCTTCATGTACGAATTTAGACCAAGAAACTTTACAGCCGGTGTCTTCAAATTCCGCCTCACACCTTCTGGATCATTGCCTCAGGATGGTGATCTCTGGAGGACAGTTACCAGGGGAATTAGAGGATCATCAATGCCTTCCTGGCACATGCTGCCTGATAAGGACCGTATAGCGGTTATCCAGTATATAAAATATGAGCTTGCTGTAGACAGAAGTGATCCTTCTGAACCATATGCTTATTTTGTAGAAGAGCCAGCAGAACCTCCGATATATATTGGACAGGCACCTGATCCATCTGAAGAAATTGTGGCCCATGGCAAAGAAATTTGGCAACAGGCTAAATGCTGGGAATGCCATGGTCAGACCGGTAAAGGTGATGGAGAAAAGGCAGCAGGCCTTGAAGACGATTATGGATTCCCAATTCGTCCGGCAGATCTGACTTCTGGTCAGTTTAAATCAGGCCCGTCTGTAAGAGATATCTTCCGTACAGTAACTACAGGTTTGAGTGGCACGCCTATGCCTTCATATCAGGATTCATTCTCTGAAGAAGATAGATGGGCATTAGCCTACTTCGTGGTTTCACTATCTGCATTCACTGATCCTCTTACTGGTAAACCGCTTTTAATTACCAAAAATGATAAAGAGAATCTTAATAACCCCGAACTTAAAGCACATGCGTCTAGACTGGCATATAAACGCAGTTCTTCAGAATACCTTGCGGGAGAATATGCTGGTGAAGCATGGGCTGGAAGAAAAGGAATTGAATTGCTCGAAAATAAATAAGGAGATGACATGATCGACGTAACTATGATCCAATTCTTTGTCGCGCTATTAATGAGTCTGGGAGCTGTATGTATTTTTATCTGGGCTGTATTATCTGGTCTCTTTACAGACGTAGAAGAGATTAAGATGCGAGCCTATCGTACAGAGGTCAGTAAAGATGAGTGAAGAAACTAACACTATTAAAAACTCAAATATGGAACAGCAAACTACTAATCAGGAAAGCATCCCACACCATGAACAGGTTGAGGAGTACGGAAGTGGACATATTCAGGCAAGGCATGGCCGTATAAACAGCTGGCTGCTGGTGGTTTATGTCATCATGTTCGTCTGGGCAATTTATTATGGATACGTGTATTGGGGAGGTCTTGGTCCCGGATTAGACTATTAATAATACCAGCTTGGAAGTACTTAAAACTGTATTAATTAACAATTTCGTCAGAGAAAGGGAAAAGTGGTAGCAGCAAAATTAGTACTTGGAATTGCAATATTAAATCTGATTTTTCTGATTTCTGAAATTGCATTGAACGTTTTTGGCGTAGCTTTGCTGTAAATAGGAGAAATTATGACAACTTCAGAAGAGATGGCCTTTGCAATCTTCATAATAATGACAGTCGCATTCTTTATCTGGGTTGCATACCTGGTTGTGAAGGAATAAGAGAATACCGTTGTACAAATTTCAGTACAACAAAGTCAATTGACTGAAAATTTAAACCTGCCTGACTCAGTTCAAAAAAGATTGGTCTTAGGGCTAGGAAGATTTAACATTGATATAACTTGTTTTTTCTTCTTAAGATTAATTAAGATCAAACAAAAACTTCAACTTTTTGATCGTTTCTTAGATTGATGCCATTTTAGATTGGCATCTACCTCACTAAGCATAGAATGTCCCATTATCTTTTGATTTTCGTAGCCGGAATTGCCGGAAGTTTTCACTGTATAGGAATGTGTGGCGGATTCGCATGTGTCTTGGGTCGTAATCCTAAAGGGCATATTTCTACATTATTGAAGCACCTGCTTTATAATACCGGCAGGGTAACTTCTTATATTTTCATGGGAGGAATTGCAGGAATAGTTGGACAGAAAATATTCTCTTCTTTAAATACAGGGAATGAAGCTATGTCTGCAATACACACCCAAATGGGTTTCGCACATCTTGGCCCTTTACTGCCAGATTCTCTAAGTACAGGACAACGCATACTTGCAGTCTTCGCAGGTCTACTTATGCTGATAATGGGCTTGCAATTATTTGGTTATTTAAACCGCTTGCATCGTTTTACAGTTGGATTTGGAGGAAGCACACTTGTTAACTCACTTACCAGTCTGTTAAATTCTCCAAAACGATCTGCTCCACTGGCTTTTGGAGTGTTTAATGGATTCCTTCCTTGTCCTTTGGTTTATGCTTTTGTTGCACAAGCCGCTGCAAGCGCAAACAGTCTGTCTGGAATAATGACAATGATGGCATTTGGACTTGGTACTTTCCCAGCCATGCTTTTAATGGGAGGAATAGGTCAATTAGTGCGCCCACACTGGAGGCAAATGGGAGTACGAGTGGCAGGAAGTTTTATTCTGTTGTTAGGACTTATTACTCTCATCCGTGGAATTTTTCCATCACTTGGACATTGATAAATTTCCAGATAATTTAAAGCTCTGCACCAATTTGCCAGCACCAATGTCAGTTTCATTAACAAATACTTCTGCAGAACCATTATTGAAAACTAATTCTGGATTTTGCAGCCACTGCCTTCTGACACTGGGTTCTCACCCCACTAAAAGAGCTGTAGATGGCGAAGAATATTTTTTTTGCTGCTATGGATGTTGCCTGGCTTTCCAGGTTAAGCATGGCAACAGGGAAGAACCAGAGGCAGCATGGCTGCTGATTCGTCTTGGTGCAGGAGGATTCCTTGCTATGAATATAATGCTGTTCAGTCTTCTTCTTTATTCAGGAACTTTCGATCATGCTGATTTTGAGCTTGTTCCTTTGGTGCATTGGCTGCTTGGTATTTTTGCAACACCGGTCATGCTGATTCTTGGATGGCCTTTTTTTCAAGAGACATGGGAAGGTATTCTTAAAGGCCGTCTAACTTCTTCCACACTGATTACATTGGGAGCAGGATCTGCTTATGCTTATTCAGTACTTATGCTTTTTACAGGAGGCAGTGATATCTATTTTGATACAGCCACAATGGTGCTGGTACTGTTTACAGTGGGACGATATCTCGAAGCAGCTGGAAGAGCAAAGGCTGTAAGAAATCTTGCACCCCTGCTTGAAGCCGAACAACAATGGGCTGCAGTTGTTGAAAATGGACAGGAAAAGATGCTTTCTGTACGTCAAGTTAAAGCAGGAATGATAGTTCGTATCCGTCCAGGTGAAAGAATTCCTGTGGACGGTAAAGTGATCGAAGGAAGTTCTTCTGCTGATGAAACAATTCTTACTGGAGAAAGTCGACCGGTAAGGAAGAAAGTGGATGATATAGTTCTTGCAGGATGTATTAATCAAGAAGGTTCTCTTCTTATCAAATGCAATGCAGCTGGATCTGAAACACGGTGGGGACTGCTCTGCAAAATAGTTAGAGATACATTATCCCAGCCAAATTCGACCCAAAGAATTGTAGACAATGTTGCAAGCAAATTTGTCCCTTTTGTATTGCTTACCACTTCCATGACTGTTTTTTACTGGCAAACTGAAGTTGAAATAAACCAGGCTCTTTTGCATGGTCTTGCTGTTCTTGTGGTCGCATGTCCATGTGCTTTGGGATTGGCTGCGCCTCTTGCTACTGCTTTGGGATTGGGACAATATCTCCAAAAGGGATGCCTGGTCCGCGGAGCAGAAGTTCAGGAAAAACTTTCACGTATAAGAGGAATTGCCTTTGACAAAACCGGAACCCTTACAGAAGGATACACAAACCTCGTTCATATTGAATGTGAAGATGATTATCATGAAGAGGTTTTGCGTCGTGCTGCTGCTTTGGAGCAGCATTCAGAACATCCTTTGGCCCATGGCATTATTAGCGCGGCAAAAAAACGGAAGATTCAGTTGCCTGATCCCCAACAAGTACAGGCAGTTGCGGGCAGCGGTTTATTAGGATATATTGAAGATAATCTAATCGTAGCAGGTCGTGCTGATTGGTTGAGAAAGCTGGAATATGAAATATCTGGTTCAATGTCAGAACGTCTTGAAAACCTTGAAAATTCAGGACATACTGCAGTCTGTGTGGGATGGGACAAAAAGGTTAAAGGAATTTTATTTCTTGATGACCAGCTTCTCAGTGACGCTCCAGCAACAGTCAATGAATTAAAACACCTGGGTTTGCGAACATTGTTGCTAACTGGAGATCTTTCATCAGTAGGCCAGCGGATAGCAGAAATCTCAGGTATTGAAGAATGGGAGGCCTCCCTTTCACCCGAGGACAAGAGTTCAATTTTATCAAAATGGGGTGAAAAGCATGGGCCTGCTGCTATGGTGGGTGACGGTCTGAATGATGGACCAGTACTGGCAAGCGCTGGGATCGGAATTGCAGTTGGAGGAGCTACAGATCTTGCTAGAGAGACCGCTGATATGGTTTTACCTGAAGGAGGACTCAAACTCCTACCTTGGGTAATAAAGCTTTCAAGAAATGTTAGAAAAACTATAATCACAAATATTATGTGGGCATTTGGCTACAACCTCGGTGCAATCGCACTGGCAGTATCCGGGTTGCTTCAACCTATCCTCGCTGCATTGCTGATGGCTGGATCAAGTCTGCTGGTAGTAATGAACTCACTGCGGTTGGAGCGATTTGCTGACCAAAAAGATAAT
>JAKUUF010000075.1 GCA_022448705.1 SAR324 cluster bacterium
CTGTGCACCCATCATTCTCTGCGTTGGAAGCGCCTACGTGATCAAATTTCTAAATCAATACCAGACCGAATCAATTCAGATGAGAGAAGCCAAAAATTCCGGAGATCCAGAAATAACTATACCGGAAATAATAACTTCAACCATCTCTTCTGTAACTGTACCTGTTACGGTTACTGCAATCACAACTGTTGCAGGATTTATAGCACTTGTAGTAAGTCCCATTCCGGCAGTTCAGGAACTAGGTCTTTATTCAAGTATAGGCATAGTTACCATCAATCTTTTTGCGCTTACGCTGGCTCCTGCGTTGCTGCACTACATCCACCTGCCTGAGTTACCAGTCACACAAAAGCAAAGCGGGTTACTGAATGCTTTTTTCAGGACAATTGTTGAATGGCTCCGGCTTCATTCAAAACAGGTAATCTTGATATGGCTGATTGTCGCTGCAACTGCGGCTCTTGGTATGTTTGGACTCAGCATCAACAGTTCAACCAAGACATTTCCTGAAAACAGTCCGATTGTAAAGGATTTACATTTTATTGAAAATGAATTGGCTGGAACAGATTCGTTGCGTTTATTATTCAAAGCCAAACCTGATTCCACAAATCAGCAGGATACCTTGCTTAATCCCTTGAAAACAGCAAAAACCATTTTTGGACTGAAAAAGCTTCAGGACTGGCTGTTTCAGGTAAATGGCACTACAGAAATTGGCAGTATTGAAGGACTCAAAATTGATAAAATTCATTCTCCTGTGGATGTTCTGGACCATTACCGGATGGGACTTGATAAATTGACTGATGACGAGGTAGTGAAATTTTATGCTAAAACAGGGGAAAACGGCCCTAAATTTTTAAGTGACGCTGAGGATATACTTCAGGTTACATTGAGAATGAGCAGCAGTGGTTCCACATCATTTCTTGCATTGAGGGACCTGCTCGTAGAAAAGGCTCCGATTTTTTTGCCTGATCTGCAGTTCAGTTACACTGGTGGAGGAGTACTTGCCAGTGAATCAGCAAACAACATAGCACAGGGGCAGATTAACAGCGTAATCCTGGCGCTTGCAATAGTCTTCGTGATGCTTTCAATGCTTTTTCTTTCCTGGAAAATGGGAGTGATTGCTCTTTTCCCAAATGTGATAACAATTCTGGTTTTTTTCGGTTCTCTGGGATGGCTTGACATCCCAATCGGAGTGACGATTTCCGTAATTGCAGCAATCGCCCTTGGAATTGGTGTCGATGACACAATTCACTTTCTGAGTCATTACAATGAATACGCAAACAAACTCCGCAATAAAAGAAAAGCATCCATGAAAACTGTTCCTGTAGTGGGACGCGCAATGATGTTTTCTACAATGGCTCTATCAGCGGGATTCATTTTGTTTTCTCAATCAGAAATGGAATCCGTAATTCTATTTGGTACTTTTACCGCGGTTACGTTGCTGGTTTGTCTGGCAATAGATATGACGTTCCTGCCTTCAGTTGTGATGGAAACAGGTTTAATAACTGTGTGGGACTATGTTGGATTAAAATTTGACGAGGAATTCATCAAGGATATAGACATGTTTCAGAACATGAAGGTTAGAGAAGCTAAAATGGCAAGCCTGATGGCATACACAGTTGATATGGATCCTGGGAAGCAGCTCTTCTCTCAGGGAGACATAGGTGACGAAATGTACGTGGTATTGGACGGGTCAATATCAATCTTCCTGGAAAAAGACGGAAAGCGTACAGACCTTGTGCGATTAGAAAAAGGGAATACTTTTGGCGAAATGGGACTGTTCAGGAATGCTGAACGAAGTGCAAGCGCGGAAGCTTATGAAAAAACCAGGCTACTGGTTATTAATCGAGATTGTCTTGAGCCCCTGAAAAAACGTAATCCAAAAATTGCCGCCAAACTGTTTTTGAATCTTGCCAACAGTCTTCAATCATCATTAAAGGAGACCGATGAACGGCTGCTTACTCAAAAAGACTTTAACCTTTCCAGCCTGGAAGCCAAGTTAAACGAGGATGCGGAAGTTGAGCAAAAAGAAATGTCCATTGATCCTAAAGCAGAATGGGAAAAGCTTGGTAAAAAATGGCATGCCAAGCTTGAACCATTCACCATTCAATATTCTGTTTCAAAAGGTAAAAAATTAACAAAAATTAATCCGGAAAAAGGCAATTTCGTTTTCATTAAATCAGGTGAAGTAGCAGTTGAATCCAGGGTTTCACCTGGAAGTAACGCATTTTCTGTAGGCTATTGCTGGACAAGGCAGGGGTTTGATTTGGTAGGTGAATTTGTGCTGTGTGAAGGAAAGGCTGATTCCAGTGCACGAGCAACGGCGCGTAAAGATTCAGAACTTATGCATTTCACTCATGAAAGTCTTTTATCCCTTACCCAGCAAGAGCCGCGTGTTGCAGCTCAATTCCTCGAAAATCTGGTCTGTATGCTCTCTGATCAACTCGCCATTGCGGATAAGCGTCTGCAAAACAATTAAAGAGTTTTATAAAATTTTTTAAATAGCTAATATGAAGTTCAGAAAATATTTATTGAATTCTTTGCTTCTAAAATCTGTTCATATACATCAGGCTGGTAATAAACATAATTAACGTACTTAATTATATATGCCTGCTGAAAAGGATTTGAAAATTCTGGTTGTTGATGATTTTTCAGCTACACGAACTATAGTAATTAATCACCTGAGCAAGCTTGGTTACAGCAACACGGTTGAAGCAGAAAATGGGTTTTCAGCATTGGCCAGGCTGAAGTCAGCCCTTTTTGATCTGGTAGTCACAGACTGCAGTATGTCTGATATGAGTGGATTAGATCTGCTGAAACAAATTCGTTCGGACTCTGACTTGAAACACATTCCGGTTCTGATGGTCACTTCAGAGGATTTGCAGGGAAATATTATTACTGCAATCAAAGCAGGCTTGAACGATTATATCGTCAGGCCTTTTGAGGAGTATACATTTAAACAAAAGCTGGAGAAAATTTTTGTTTAAGTTCCGGTTTTAGTTTTCATTGAAAATAATTTGTAAATATCAGGCAGTTTGCAGGTTATCTAATAAAGGACCCTGAATTCACTGAACTCTTCTGTTTTTCCTTGAACTTTTTCAATATTCCTGACTATAGCGCCCGGAGGCCCTTTGTAACACCATCTTACAAAGTTGTCCATTGCTTCCTTTTCACCTTGTGCGGTCACAAAAACTGATCCATCACGTAGATTTTGCACGCTTCCTCTAATGCCCAGTGATTCGGCTTTCATTTTTGCAGAATAGCGGTAGCCAACGCCCTGTACCCTCCCTTCAATGACCAAATCCAGTCGCAGCTCAGATTCCATTGATACTTTAAATAAACTTAACTTTGTCTTAGTTTAAAATTTTTATTCGCTTTTGCTATAAGCATGTCTGAACTGTTCCTTATCGGCTGTGTCCACAACCGGGCAATCCGATCAGCGAGCAGGTTAAAATCATCCAGAAAAAATGAAATGGTATTGGTACCAGTGCCAAAATTGCTTTTCATTTAGCACACTTTACTGTAGAATTATAACACGTATTTTGAAACAATTTTACAATATCGGTGGTTATTTAGGAATATCTTTATGAGTAAAAAGACAAAGCCAAAAACAGAGGTACATGAGTACCAGGCTGAGATGCAGAAGCTTCTCGAAATTCTGGTACATTCTCTTTATACAGAACGTGAAATCTTTCTGCGTGAACTTGTATCCAATGCATCTGATGCCCTGAGCAAGGTCCAGCTTACAACCTTGACAGAAGAAAAGGTACTGGATAAAGACGCAGAACTGCAGATAAAAATTACCTTTGATGAAAACAAACACAAGCTGGAGATTGAAGACTCAGGCTGCGGTATGACCAAGGAAGAGCTTGTTTCAAACCTTGGTACAATTGCAAATTCAGGAACCCTTAAATTTCTGCAGCAGGCACAGTCTGAAAACAAATCTGCAGAAAATTTGATTGGACAGTTTGGTGTTGGCTTCTATTCAGTATTCATGGTTGCAGAACGTGTAGAGTTAACCACAAGATCATGGCAGGTTGACAGTCAAGCCTGGGAATGGACTTCCTCCGGAGGAGGGCAGTATGAAATAACTCCAGCGAAATATAATCAGCGCGGTACTCGTGTAACAATCTTTCTGAAGGAAGATGCAAAGGAGTTCTGCAGCAAATGGAAACTGGAATCTATCATTAAGAAATATTCAAATTATCTGCCTTTTCCAGTCAAAGTAAATGATCAGACTGTAAATCAGGTAAAAGCGATTTGGACACAATCCAAATCTGATGTGGAAGAAGACCAATATAAAGAGTTCTTCAAGCAGATTTCACATACCACTCAGGAACCTTTGCACTATATGCATTTCAGCATTGATGCTCCAATTCAATACTATGCACTTCTGTATTTTCCTGAGTCTGTTGGCAACGAAATAGTGTACGCTCGTGAAAGCAAGGACATTGCACTGTATGCACAGAAGGTTTTAATCCAATCTGGAAACACCGATTTGCTGCCTTCATATCTGCGTTTCGTTCAGGGTGTTGTGGATTCAGAAGATTTGCCCCTGAATGTGTCAAGAGAAAGCGTCCAGAAGAATGTTTTGATAGAAAAAATTAAAAGTAGTCTGACTCTTCGAGTGCTTAAGGAGTTGGAATTTCTTTCCGAACAGAATGTTGAAAAGTACGGAAAATTCTGGCAGCAGTATGGAATATTGCTGAAAGAGGGAATTTCTTCAGACTTTAAGAATAAAAACAGGCTGATGGACTTGCTTCGTTTTAACTCTTCCCTTTCAGAGGATGATTCTCATGATGTATCCCTGAAGAATTATGTTGAACGGATGAGGGAAGAACAAAAGGAAATATTTTATGTATCTGGGGGTTCTCGTGAGTCAATTCTGCATAACCCCAATCTGGAATACTTCAAAAAACAAGGTCTTGAAGTTCTTTATTTGACTGACCAAATTGATGATTTCATGGTTACTGACATGCGTGAATACGATGGGAAAACTTTAAAAAATATTTCCCAGGGTGATATTGAGGGAATCAGTGACAGTGACATTTCAGTTCCTGAATCTTCACTTTCCAAGGAAGAACAAAGTGATATTCTGGCATTTTTCAAGAACCAGCTTAAAGACCGAGTGAGTGACGTTTCTGATTCAAAACGCCTGGTTGACAGTCCATGTTCATTGGTTACGCCAAAGGATGGTATGACTGTGCAGATGGAAAAGATGATGAAAATGATGGACAGGAAATTCGAGGGAGAAAAACGGAACCTTGAAGTTAACATGGGACATCCGATTATTCAGAATCTTTCTGAAATCCTTCAAAAAGATAAAAAACATCCTTTTCTGAAAGATTCGGTTGAACAGCTGTACGAAAATTCTTTGCTGATTGAAGGCCTTCTTGACAATCCCTCGCAGGTTTTGTCTCGTTTTCAGAAATTTATGGAATCGGCCAGTGCCTATGAATTAGAGAAGATTTCCTGACTAAATCAGGAATAGCAAGTACATTTTATCCAGAATTATTGTAGAGAGGTAATCAGTAAGAATTTAACAGAAAGCGGGTATGGGGGTTGGTGTCAGTTGCACAAAGTATTGTTTGAAATTTCTTCCTCAATCTTCATGATATTTTCTTCATATTCATCCAGGGCAGTTTCAATCTGTTCAGAGTACCGTCGCAATTCTCTCAGCTGTTTTAGATTTTGTTCGATGGCGCCGTTTTGCAGTTGAATATCCCCAGGATGTTCCACTCCTTTTTCCAGCAACTCTTCACAGTCATTAGTAAGAATTTCCAGGTCTTCCTTGATGGAGATTAGAAAAAAAGAGTCTGTGTCATAATATGATAATGTAATAGCTGAGTTTTCAGGATCTTCGTGGTTGGGCTTACTGTGGTCTTTCATGTATTCAGAAATTTCTTTGAGCAGGGTATTGTAACGTTCTACAAGCTTTTCACAGTCATTTCTGAAAACCTGAACTTCTTTAGGAATTTTTTTTGGAAATGCATCAAGTGACACTCTCAGGTAATGACGTACAATATGTTTCAGAGTGTTAAATAATGTCATCTTTTAAAGATTCATGGATTAATGTTTACAAGTAATTTAACTGCAGCAAAACAAATTGTCAATGTGTGTATTAAGCTGCAAATATAATTAATCCTTTTCATAGGGAAAACAAATGGCTTTATCAATGACTGGATTCGGGACTGCAGACGTTCAATGGGAAACATGGTCCTGTCTTGCAGAAATTCGGTCTGTTAACCATCGGTTTCTTGACATAAATTGTCGGCTCCCTTCCTCGTTTCAAAAACTGGAACAGGAGTTAAAAAATCAGATTAAATCAATCTGTTCACGGGGAAAAATCGACTGCACCATCAGGTTGGAAAAAGACTCCGGAGATGATGGTCCGCGTTTAAACACCGAAGAAGCAAAAAATATCCTTAAGCTTTTAAAAGACTTTGAAGATCTTTCAGGCAGGAATGTCAGCATAAACCTGGCAGATTTGTCCGGAGCAAAAATTTTTGCAGAACAACGATCAGAGAAGCCTCCGGAAGAATGTGTGGATATGATCCGTGAATGTCTCTCCAATGCCCTTACAGACTTGCGAAACATGCAGGAACGTGAAGGGCATGCCATGCTGGATGACATCAAGCAGCGGTTTTCCTCTTGTGCCCGGATTCTGGACACTATTGAAAATCTTTCAAAGGATGAGCCTGAACAATTCAAAAAAAGGCTTGAGCAGCGTATTGCCAGGCTTAATTCAGGAAAGGAGCTGGATCCTGAGCGTCTTGAACAGGAAGTTGCTTTAGTGGCGGACAGACTTGATATTAGTGAAGAAATCATTCGTTTTAAAACTCATCTAAAACAAATGGATAAAATTCTTTCTCAAACTGAACTAGGCAAGAAAGCAGAATTCCTTTTGCAGGAATTGAATCGTGAAGTAAACACCATTTCATCAAAAAGTAATCAGGCAGGCATCAGTCAGGCCTCGGTTGAAATCAAGAGTGAGCTGGAAAAAATCAGGGAACAACTGCAAAATATTCAATAACTGTCATGAAAATCACACTTGCAGGAAGTCCGGGCTCAGGCAAATCTACATTAAGAAACATGCTGGCTGAGCATTATGGACTGAAGATTAAAGGTACGGGTGATTTCATGCGTGAATTGTCAAAGAAACATGGATATAGTGATATCACAAAGTTTATTGCGGAGTATGTCTCTGAGCATCCGGAAATGGACCTGCAGGTAGATGAAGAGCAGAGAATTTATGGAGAAGAAAACGACGATTTCGTGCTGGCCGCACACCGTGGGGTTCTTTTT
>JAKUUF010000076.1 GCA_022448705.1 SAR324 cluster bacterium
TGCAAAATTTTTAAACAATCTTAATTTGATTATCTAAAATATGTCCGGTTCAAAATTTTGCAGTTTAATGACGCGGCAAACAGGTGAACCTCTTGCAGGGACAGCTCCTTTTGCAAAGCATTTCGTCTTCATTACATGGCCCAAAAAATACTGGCAATATGAGGCCCTTGACTCAAAAGGAGGCTTCCCGGAAGGTTTGAAAGAATGGATGAAGGCTCAAAGCAAAATCACTGGAAAAGTAAGCATTCGACTAGTAAGCCATAAAGAGCTGAGCAACGAAAGCGCAGACATTTATATTTATCCGGAAAAAATACATTATTCAAATATCCTACCGGAAGAAATTTCTGGAGTTTTAATGTCACATTTTCTGAATGAATGCAATTCTGAAAATACAGCTAAAAATATAGAAAAAGATCATATTTTAGTCTGCACCCATGGGAGGCATGATAAATGCTGTGCCAAATTTGGGCAGGAACTGGCTGATAATTTGCGTAATCATCTTAAAGATCAGCAGGATAATATTGAGGTATTTGATAGCAGTCATCTTGGAGGACACAGATTTGCTCCCACAATGATTGATTTCCCATCTGGCAGAGCTTATGGACAACTTACAACTGAGGAAATTCCTGATTATTTTGAAAGTCGTAAGCAGGGAATGGTTTATGCCCAGGCTTATCGAGGATCAGTTTTTCTTCCTGAGCTTGTGCAGGTTGCCGAGGCTTATGTACAACGATTTCGGTCCAGTAAGCAATGGAATTGTCAGGTTAAAATAAGTAATTTAGAAAAATTAAATGATGAAAATTTCAGATGCGTTGCGTCATTTAACAGTCCCGAAAATGGTTTTGCATCGCAAACTGAAATTCCCGATGAAGTAGCTTTTACATTTAAACTAAAGGGATATGAAGGTCCAGCAGGTTGTAATGGTCTAAACCAGCCCAAATTGAGAAAATGCTGGGAGTTGGAAACTCCCCTTCCAGTAAATATCATGTGATGGAGTAAATATGGCAAACGAGGAAGTCCAGGAAGAGCAGGAAAAAAACGAAGCTGCCAACGCAGAAGATGATATGGATTCGTTGATGGACGAGTTGGAGGAACAGCAAGCCCAACCTGAAAATATTGAAGGAAGTGAAGATCTTAGTTCATTAGTAACAGATAAAGCAGCTGCTACAGATGAAAATCTGGATCAGATGCTTGAGTCTGCGTCGGATTCTTCCACTCCTGAGGCTGAAGTTTCTTCAGATGAGGAAGGTGTAGATTTAAAATTGTTGCTGGATATGCCTTTGACAATGACGTTTGAGGTTGGAAGGGCAAAAATGTCTATCAGCAATCTTCTTTCACTTGGTCAGGGATCCGTATTGGATTTGCACCGCCTTGTAGGTGAAGATCTGGATATTTTAGTAAATGGTAAATTAATTGCCCAGGGAGAGGTTGTAATATCCAATGAAAAATTTTGTGCAAAGATTACCAATGTCATTCCACCGGAAGAGCGTGTGAAAAAAATGGCAGGCATGGATAAATCAAATATTTAAAATCTGCGGCAATAAAGAAAATTTAAATATTATTTAGACTCGCGTCATGAAGATGAATATATCCACTCCATAAACCAAATGTCTTCTATTGACTGGAAGCTTAGTTCTTATCATTACAAACTCCCTGAATCCCTCATTGCCCAGTATCCAACCCCGAATCGAGATCAATCAAGAATGCTCTTTCTTGATCGTTCAAAAGGCATAGTTTCACATCGTAACTTTTCTGAAATTATTACACTTTTGCCTGAAGACTCCTGCCTGGTTATAAACAACACCAGGGTCCTTCCGGTGCGTCTACCGGGAAGGCGAAAAACAGGAGCCGGTATTGAAGCCTTGCTTGTTGAAGAAATAGGTGGGGGACATTGGAGTGCTGTTGTCCGTAAAGCCGGGCGTATCAAGCAAGGCGAACGGCTGGATTTTTGCGGTGGAACAATTTGTGCGGTAGCTTTGGAAAGGAAGAATGGAGGTGAATGGCTACTGGAATTTGACGAACCGGAATCTTTAAAAGAACGTTTGGAGAAGGTCGGACTACCACCTTTGCCGCCTTATATTAAAAGACAAAAGGCTAATGAAATTCAGAACGCTGAAGACAGAGAACGCTACCAGACCTGTTTTGCTTCCAAACCTGGTGCGATAGCCGCACCAACCGCAGGGTTGCACTTTACACCAGAAATATTGAATTCAATCAGGGATCGAGGTGTTGAGATTCTTGAAGTAACTCTGCATGTAGGTCTTGGTACCTTTACACCTATTGAAAAAGAGGATATCAGAGAACATAATATGCATGCTGAATATTTTTCAATTTCTTCAAATTCCCTTCGTAAATTGCAAAGTTTTAAAAGATCACGAAAACCAATAATCTGTCTGGGAACGACATCTGTGAGAGTATTGGAAACTCTGGCACTAAACAATTTTGAAAAGAATTCCGGTTGGACAGATTTATTTATTTATCCACCTTACAATTTCAGGATGGTGCAGGGATTACTTACGAATTTCCATCTACCAAAATCAACCCTGCTGATAATGGTTTCGGCTTTTTATGGACGTGAAAAATTACTTGAAGCGTATCGGGCAGCTGTAGAAGAGAAATACCGCTTTTTCAGTTATGGAGACTGTATGCTTATACTTTAACTGAGAATTAATTAATTTAAGACAATAGCCCTATTTCTATCAGGGGAATCACTTTAAAGTCCATTATCGTGGTACTGTTTGTACTTAGGCAACTCGTCCTCAATTAAGTAATAATCTGGCTTGTCATTCATGAAAATATGACTGATCGTTTTCAGTCCTGCAGTGGAATCCAGCATGCCTGCAGCTATGCTGATATTTTTTTCTCCAATCCTCTCATAAAATAGACTAGCACCGCACTCCTGGCAGAAACCCCTCTTTGCTTTATCCGAGGAGCGAAACCATTTCAGTCCTGTGTCACGTATGAACTTAAACTTGGATTTTTCAACAGAACTATAGGCAGCATAATGCCCGTGCGTGCGCCGGCATTGTCCGCAATGACAGTTAATTATCTGACGCATTAGCCCGTATATTTCAAACTTTACAGCTCCACATAAACATCCTCCCTGATATCTTGCTTCTTCAAATTTGTTCTCTTTTGAATCTTCTTTCATATCACCTTTCACACGATTTTCTCGACGGTCTGATTTTGTGTAAATCTTTCCTGATGGTTTAACTTTTTCTGCATAACGACTCCTCATTTTGTTGCTGTAATCAGCACCCAGTGCCGGAGTATTTTTTTTAGATTTTGCCACTTTTACCCTCTCAGATCATTTTATTATTTTGATTTTTTTCCGTCAACAAACATTCGTTAACTAATCCTAGTACTCCAATTACCGGTTTTGATAATGATCGGATTGAACGAAAAATGGCCAGTCCAGGGCTGAAACAGAAGATCTGATTAATGACCTGCGGCAGAAAACAATTTTTGCATTGCTTCCTTAGTTCCAGGAGAGGAAGCAACAATAGGATTACCTGAAATCAAACCATCATCTGCTAAAAAATCATTAGTCCACCCCCCGGTTTCCTGAACCATGCATAAACCGGCAAGACAGTCCCATGAATTTATTTTGTATTCATATATCCCAATATATCGTCCTGCGGCTACATAGGCTGTCATTAAAGCACATGAGCCAATATCATGATAAACACCACCATTTTTTAACAAATAATCAAAAGCTTTCTGTGTGGCTTCAATAGAACTGTTAGGTGAATAACCCAGCCCGACTATGCCATCGGCAAGTGAAGTTGCTTTACTGGGCAGCATTGGTTGTCCATTTAGAGTGGCTCCATTTCCACGATGTGCTGCAAATAATTCATCAGAACATGGTGAGTAAATAACACCTATCTCAATTATGTTATTTAAGACATAGGCAATAGATACGCACCATGATGAAATTCCATTTAAGAAGCAGCTTGTACCATCAATAGGATCAACAACCCAGATACCCTCGGCATCCAGGTTTCTTGTTCCGCTTTCTTCTCCAAGAAATCCATCTTCAGGAAATAATTCTTCCAGTTTCTTTCTTATCATCTTTTCAACTTCATGGTCAGCTATACTTACCCAGTTCTGTGGGCCTTTTTTTTCTGTTTGAAGGTTTTTATTGGTCCTGAACCACTGCATTGCATATAAACCGGCATCTCTCGCCAGTACGTGTGCAGATTGGAATCGGTTCAGAATCGACTGCTCTATAATTTTTGTCATGGGCTGAAATCTGTTTAAACATTTCTATTAAAAAATGGAATTTTTTTTCATTTCATATTTATCGCACTATTTTGCACCTAATCTTACAATTCAGAAAGGTTTGTTTGCCAGCAATTTCTTCATCTTATCTCTATATAATTGATTGTTTTTTTAATTCACAAAAAGCATCTTATTCAAATAATAATGGAAATTTTTCCTATCAGCAGCAGACTTTTTTAGTTAAAGATCAATTATTTGTTTTTTTTATAGTTCGATTTGCTCAGATCATACATTTTGGCCAGAAATGTGAAGGTGTAATTGCTGGCTAAACTTCACAAAAGCAAATGTTCAGTAGTTTACGTAATAAAATATTACTTGTCGTTTCTGTATGTGCGTCGATCACACTGCTGGGTTTTTTGGCGGTGTACTGGTTGACACTGGAACAGCAGAAGTCTTTGCAAAGGCATCACGATCTCCCTTCAATTTCCCAAACATGGTTTCAGCTAAATAACGGTATTCATCGAGCAGCCCATGCACAACAGGCATGGCTGAATAACAGTGATTCAAAATTTCTCCAAGAGCGTGACATGTCTTGGGGGGAGCAAATACATCCTGCTTTCAATTTGCTTGGAAAGCTTTATAAGGATGCCCGGATATGGGAAGGAGAGCGATCTGTTGAAAGGAGTGCTTTTTATGACTTGAGGTTAATGATCCTGGAGCTGGAAAATTTGCAGCATAAACTAGTTTTACGTGCACAGGAACTTGGTCCAGAAAAAGCTCTGATTGCCTGGTCAGAAAAAGAAAAGCCTCTGGTTCAGAATATCAGCAAGCAGGTTGAAATTCTCCTGCGCTGGCAAACTGATTTTGCACGTCAGCAAGATTCAAGTCTTAAGCAGGGATTGCTTGGACTGGGGATCTGGATCTGGATAGTTGCTTCCATAGTCCTGCTGACGGTTTTTGTTTTAGCAGTTTTTTTTGCAAAAAGAATCACTGACCCATTGAGAAAATTGAGAAATGCAGCACAGAAGGTAACCAGAGATTATTTTATTAACCAAAAAATCAAAGAAGCAGAAATACAGGGTAAGGAAGAAAAACCACCTGACAATTTGGATGAGGTTCAAACCCTGACCGATGCTTTTCAGAAAATGGAATCTGTCATCCGGGAGCGTACAGCATTGCTGGAAGCTTCAAATCGCAGGCTTGATCAAGCAAGTCGTGCCAAGGGGATGTATCTTATCAGCATGTCGCATGAATTGCGTACTCCTCTTAACGCAATAATAGGATTTGCGGAAGTTTTGCTTGAATCAGGAAGAGAGGAGTCCCTGTCTGAATATCAAGCTGACCGTCTGCTGAGAATATTAAAAAGCGGTAAGCATCTGCTGGAACTAATCAATTCACTTCTTGACCTCTCTAAAATTGAATCCGGACAAATGGAAGTGCAAAAAACAGAGTTTGATATAGAAAACTTGCTCAGGGACGTGGTGGAATTATTGGAGCCGTTGATACAGGAAAAGACTCTGCGACATGAGCTTATTATTCAATCCGAACAGCAGATCATGCTTTATACTGACTACGGAAAACTGCGTCAGGTATTGATCAACCTGCTGGGCAATGCAATAAAATTTTCAGATCATGAGGGGCGCATCGGAATCAATTGCTGGAAAGATGAAACAGGCATTTCAATAGCAATTGAGGATAGCGGTTGTGGTATTGCCGAACAGGAACAGCAGCAAATTTTTGAGGTATTCCACCAGGCGGAATCTTCCGCAGATAATGTGCAAAACGGCACAGGTCTCGGTCTGGCTCTTGTGAAAAGCCTTGTGGAACTTCTGGGAGGTTCAGTTTCGATAAAAAGCAAATATGGTACTGGTAGTACATTCACACTGCATTTTGACCACAAAGTGAATAGCCTTCCTTGAAGATTGGATAAACATTCTTTTATGCAAAAAAAGGAAAGCAGTTGATCGATTTTTTCAGGTCACAAAGTCTGGACAAGCAAATTGGGGGACTGTATGCCTTGCTGACTTATGGGTCATGGGGATTTCTGCCGATTTACTGGAAGCTGCTCTACACTGCATCAGCACTTGAAATATTGGCACACAGGATGTTGTGGTCTATGGTATTTGTATTTGGGCTGTTGGCAGTACAGAAGCGCCTCAATGAAATTCTGGAGCCATTCAAATCATCAAAAAATATCTGGCTTTTACTATTTACGGCCTTCCTGCTTGGATGTAACTGGTTTGTTTACATTTATGCAGTAAATACTGATCAAGTAATTGAAGCCAGCCTAGGGTACTATATTAACCCCTTATTAAATGTATTGATGGGATTTATCTTTTTAAGAGAAAGATTGAACTTCCTGCAATGTATGGCTTTAGGTTTAGCAACACTTGGCGTTTTGAATTTTCTCTGGGATTTCGGATCGCTGCCATGGATCGCTCTTTCTCTTTCTTCTACTTTTGCTCTTTATGGACTGGTACGTAAAGTAATTCCTGTAAAACCACTGGTTGGCCTTTTGATTGAAACTGTTCTGCTTGCACCACTTGCAATAATTATGATCTCTATCTGGATGATTGATGGTTCTGGTAGTTTTGGTAAACAGTGGGAAACAGATTTATTACTGATTGGAGCAGGTGTAGTCACCTCACTTCCGCTGCTCTGGTTTGTAAACGCTGCAAAACGGCTGCGATATACAACGATGGGATTTTTCCAGTATCTTGCTCCATCACTGAACCTGCTTTTAGGAATATTTCTTTATAATGAACCTTTCACTCAGGCACATATAATTACTTTTTCCTTAATCTGGTCTGGACTGGCTATTTTCTCAATTAATTTATTCAATGAACACCAGCATGCCTAAATTAGCTGTTTACAAAAAAATATAAAATCAACTTTAAAACAGATAAATATGAAGACCTTTTACTTTGAATTATTTGGCTTGATAGGCTTCTTCATCTCAGGACTGATCTTCATAGTCGCAGGGCTGAGAAGTGAGGATTACCTTGCTGTTTCTGGAAGTATTGTCTGGACCGTTGCCT
>JAKUUF010000077.1 GCA_022448705.1 SAR324 cluster bacterium
GGATTGTTCTCCCTCACAAAAAATCTTTTCATTCCTGCGTTGAATACTTGACTTGTAAACTTTTAGGTGTTACGTCTTAACTACTGCAGAACCATAGATTTTAAGAGCAAATACACCATTGGTGAAAAGATGGGATAAATTTTTTATATCATTTTAATTTCATTTGTTTGCCTCACAATTAATTCCTGTGCAGAAATTGACAGATCATCGGAGTCTGCGAATTCTTACCTTCCAGAACAAATATGGTCTTCAGCCTATGATATTTTAGTTGGAACTGCACGGATGCCTTCCGACAATTTATTTGCACCTGATCAAACCTTGACCGAGATAAGCCGAAATTCCACTCCTACAAACAATAATATATTTCTTGTGAAGCAGAATTCCTCTGGAAGCAGAGAGTGGATAATAGATTTGGGAATATCAGATGAGGAATCAGGAATTTCAATGACATTCGATTCTTTCGATAATGTCTATATAACTGAATACGCAAGAAATGGTCTTGAAGGTAATAAGAACTCAGGAGATTTTACAGTATTTCTTGTCAAGTACAATTCCTCTGGAACCAGAGAGTGGATTAAAAAGTTGGGTAAGTCTGAAGTTGAATATGGAGCCAGACTGATTGTGGACTCTTCTGATAACATCTATGTAACCGGATTTTCCAGTGAATTTGAATCAGACAATGAATTTGGACCTCGGAATACTTTGATGGCGAAATACGATACCTCCGGAAACAGAGAATGGACAAAAGCCCTGGGTTCAACTTTAACTGATTTTGCATGGGATGTAACTGTTGACTCTAAGGACAACATCTACGTAACAGGGTTTTCGGAGAACAGCTTTGCGCAAAACTCTGGCTGGCAGGATGATATTCTTCTGATGAAATTCAACACAGACGGCATTAAACTTTAAAAGATTCACACCCATCTGCTTTGCATAAGGCCATCTCCCTATATACATTTGAATGTCTGAATATTGAACATTCACTCAATTCACAAACACTTTTCTCTTAAGATGCAGGTCGAAAAAGGTAAAAAATGTCAGATAATCATGAAATGGAATTTGTAGCAGGAGTAGGCTGGTATGAAGGGGAGTACAAAAATGGGAAATTTGATGGAAAGGGGTCATTCACTTTTTCAGACGGCAGAAGGTATGAAGGCCAATTTAAAAATGGTGAAAAACATGGCAAAGGAACATTCACTTTTCCTGATGGAAGAAAATATGTAGGTGAATGGGAAAATGGGAAAAGGAATGGTCAAGGTACGGTCACTTCTACTGATGGTTTCAGGTATGTTGGAGAATTCAAGGACGGCAAATGGGATGGCAGGGGGACCTTCACTGCTTCAGATGGTATGAAGTATGTGGGTGAATTCAAGCATGGGAAGAATCATGGATATGGAACTCTGATTTTTCCTGACGGTGAAATGTGGGATGGTGAATTCAGAGAAGATAAGCCCTGGAATACAACTCATCATGACAAAGATGGAAACATCTTTGGAAAATATGTTGACGGTAAGTGGCATAGTGCGGAGCCAAACTGATGAAAAGTAATATCAAGACAGTTTGCGGATTGGAAAAGTATGAGGAGCTTTCCAAAAGAAAAGGTTTTTTCAACAGGGTTCGTTTTTACTGGTTTGTTCTGTTTGCATCAATAAGGGATTTTTGTAAAAAAAACAGTATCAAGGAGGAATAGTCTGGTAAGCACGGCAATATTTCAATTGTACCTAAATTTTTCTTTAATCCTTTTAATACTTGACTGATTTAAGGGAATGTTATGAACAAAATTCTAATTGCAATTCAGATTATACTGATCGTATTCCTTGCAGGATGCGGGGATAAAAGTGAGTATGTCGGCGACCTTAAAAATGAATTGCCTGATGGAAAAGGAATCATGACTTATGAAGATGGATCTACATATGATGGTGAATGGAAGGAGGGACAAAGATATGGCAAGGGCACCTTAACTTATGAAGACGGAGCAAAGTATGAAGGCGAGTGGAAAGATGGAGAAATGGATGGAACTGGAACATTCACTTGGTCCAATGGAGACAAGTATGAAGGTGATTGGAAAAATGGGAAAAAGAATGGGCAGGGAACGATTTTTTATCAGGATGGAAGCAAACTGGAAGGAGAATTCAGAGACGACAGTCCCTGGGATACAACGCTTTACGACAAATAAGACAGATATTTTTTTAAGTATTATACCTTAAATTTTCCCTAAAAAATCTTTTTATCCGCAAAGATTGTAAATAAGTTTCAGACAATCAAATGTGCCGGGCTATCAAGAATCTATATGAGATATTTCCTCCTCCTCATCTCACTGATTCTACTGACATCCACTCTTTTTTTTCAGGAAATTGGGATCCTTTACAGATTTAGTACTGGGGATAAAATTTATGAGTGGAAGCATTATGGGAATCAGGAAAAGGATCCTAAATTCATGGGAGAGCTAAAAGATGGTAGGCCTGATGGATTTGGAATTGAGATTAACCCGGACGGATTTATATACAAGGGAAAATTCAGGGAGGGAAAATGGGATGGTGAAGGAACACATTTTTATCCTGATGGCAGAAAGTTTATAGGAACTTGGAAAAATGGTTTGAGAGATGGCCATGGCACCTATATTTCCTCAGAAGGGAGAGAAATATATGCCGGATGGTACAGGCAGGGGAAAAGACATGGTCAGGGGGTGCAAACTTTTTCAGACGGAAGAAAGTATGTTGGTGAATGGAAGGACGGAATGAGAGATGGCCAGGGTACATTCACTTTTCCTGATGGATACAGGTTTTCCGGAGAATGGAAGAAAGATGTAAGATGGAATGGAACTGTATTCGACATCAACGGAGAAATTGTTGGAAAGATTTTGGAAGGAGCAGAACGTTAAAAGCCTCAAACTTCTGCAAGGGCATGACTCTATGAGAAACTGTCTTTTTCCTTTATCCTGCCTGATTTTCAGCTCAGCCCTGTTTGCGCAGCAAACCGGGATATTATTCCAATGGGAAACTTCTTCAGGGAAAATATGGAAAACATTTGGAGAAGAAGCAGCGCAGCTGAAATACGAAGGTGAAATAAAAAATGGCGAACCTGAAGGATTGGGGGTCTCTTCATTACATGGCACGACTTTTATTGGCAAATGGAAGGAAGGCAAAAAACATGGTCGGGGAACATACACTTCATCTTTTGGATTAAGGTATACAGGAGAATTCAAGCAGGGTAAGAGAGACGGAAAAGGAACTTTGACAACTCCTGATGGGGAAAAGTATGTAGGTGAATTCAAGGATGGTAAGAAGGATGGACAGGGAATATTTACTACACCAGATGGAGAAAAGTATGTAGGTGAATTCAGGCAGGATAAATTTCATGGTCAGGGGACATATACCTGGTCAAATGGGACACAGTATATAGGTGTATTCAAAAAAGGACTTCAAAGCGGACAGGGGACATTAACATATGGAAAAGGAAAATTAGAAGGTGACAGGTATGAAGGTGAGTTCAAGGAGGGTAGAAAACATGGCCAGGGTATCTACATTTCTTCTGATGGCAGGAAATATACCGGGGAATGGATTGAAAGCAAAAATGATGTTCAGGTAAAACTAATTCTTGATGATGGAGATGAGTATTCCGGTGGATGGAAAGAAGGGAAACTGCATGGTCAGGGGATATACTCTTTCTCTGATGGAGGCATGTACGAAGGCGGTTTCAAAGATGGCAAAAGACATGGCCAGGGAACCAATACATGGCCGGATGGAAATAAATATGTTGGAGAATGGAAGTATGGCAAGAGCCATGGACATGGTGTTTTCTCATGGGCAGATGGAGAAAGCTACTCAGGTGAGTGGAAAGACGGCAAATATGATGGCTACGGAACATACACTTTAGCTGATGGCAGAAAAGGAGTGGGTGAGTTCAGAAATGATAAACCTTGGAACATCACGAATTATGACAGTTTTGGACATGTTACAGGCAGCTGGGTTGAAGGAGAAAAACAGTAATGATTGAAAATACCAAATTATTATGAAGACAAATTAGTAAATTTATACTGGAGCTTGGAAAACTCAGAAGATCAGCCAGTCAGTTCATTTGTTCCTGCATAAAGTATAACCAGAAGAGTGCATCCCGTTTTTGAGTAAGATGAGTGCTTAGTTCCTTTTTCAAATTTAATGTAATCACCTTTTTTGAAAACTTTTCCGTCATCATCAATCAATTCTCCATCAATCACATAAAACTCTTCATATCCTTTATGTTTATGTAAACTTGAGGAACTTTCCGGTTCAAACTGCACAATAAAAACTTCATGTTCAAGCTTCTCATCTTTACTTAATGGCAACCATTTTAAATCACTGGAAACTGTTCCATATCGATTATATGGCGAAAAGTATTCATGTTTGGTTTCAATTATCCTTCGTCTTTCCATAAAGCCCCTAATTTGATTTATAACACTGTAAAAAATTCCTATTTCTCAATGCTAATGGTATTTGAAACACCATTCGAAGGGAAAATCCCTTGCAGACTGCATGATTCTTGTAATACACCCCATGATGTTATATGTTAGCCATTCAAAAACCAACATATCAGGAAATACTATGAAAAATATTTCACTAATCTTGATTGTTCTCTTATTATTCACTTTCCCTCTTTTTGCTCAGACAAAGAGGTCAAATTTCATGTACCAATGGAAAAATGGTTCTAAGTATTTTGGTGAGTGGGAAAATGGCACAATGCACGGAGAGGGTACTTACACATTTGGAATCGGGAAAGGGGAAGGAGACAGATATGTCGGAGAATACAGGAATGGAATTAGAAGTGGAAAAGGAATTTATACTTGGTCTAACGGCGAAAGGTATGTTGGAGATTTCAAGAATGATGTGCCTGAAGGCCAGGGAACCTATAAATTCTTAGATGGAAGAATATATACGGGAGAGTGGAAGAATGGTAATAAGGAAGGTCGGGGAATATACACTTACCCTAATGGTTCAAAGTTCACAGGTGAATGGAAGAATGACAGAAGAAATGGTCAGGGTACTTTTACATGGAAAAATGGTGATAAATATGTGGGAAACTGGAAAGATGGGAAAAAGGAGGGTTTAGGAATTTACATTTTCAGCAGCGGTTCCAGGTACACCGGCGAGTGGAAGGAAGGCATGAGAAACGGCCAGGGCTCTTTCACTTGGTTCAGTGGTGAGAAGTATGTAGGAAAATGGAGGGATGGCGTGAGTAATGGTCATGGTATCTTCAGCTGGACTGGTAATGAAAAATATGAGGGAGAATGGAAGGATGGAAAAATGGATGGGTATGGGTTTATTAATTTTTCTGATGGAATCAACTATGAAGGAGAGTGGAAAGATGGGACACGTCATGGCGAAGGCACATTCACATCCTCCGATGGAAGCAAATGGGTAGGCGAGTTTAAAAATGACAGGATTTGGAACATAACCAGTTTCGACAGTTCAGGAAAAGTTATTGAGAAGTGGTTTCATGGAGTAAAACAGTGATTATATAAATTACTATCAGCCTCACACTCTCCCAGTGTCAAAGAATAGTCCGAACCCGATCAAGTCTGAGACATTCTTTCTCTCTGTGAGGGTCACCCCAATTCTCTGCAATAGTGTTGTAAAAGTCATTGAGGATACATGGCACAACCTGTTGCAGCCAACCAATTATTTTACTTAAACATCATAAACAGGAACATCAAATGCATATACGGATTTATATTTTTTAAGTAAGAACCATCCAACCATTGCGGGGAAATATGCAAGTTGCAGAAAAGAGCGAATCACAGCTGGACCAGAGAGTTTGTCCTAACTGCGGAGAGTCTTGTGAAAAAGAATATGAAACTGTTTTTGTAAATGGTCAGGAATTCTGTGTCTGTTGTAATTCCAATATAGAAACGTGTTATACTGAGGAAGGTTTGACGAATGACTTTTACAGTGATTCTATAAAAAGTGATAATGCGTTTGCGGAATTTTTCGATGAGCGTAGATATCTCAATCCTGAGTGATATTTTACCTGCCGTCTCCTGATTAATCTTTCATTTCGCCTTTTGGCATTTTCATTGCTGTAATTAAGTATGAACTTGATTTAACAGTTATTGGAGTTGAATTATGAAAAATACAGAATGCATTATATGCGGCGATGAAGTTATAAATCCCCTTCAAAAACAGCAGGGTAAAAGAATGTATTGCTCAGAGAAATGTGAGTACATCCCTTCAGTATTTCAAAGATGGGGTGAATTCCAGGTCTGATTGAACAGCAGCTTAGTTGCTGCAGACCTTTCCGTTATTGAAGTACTAATAAAAAATCACCCCATTTTTCAAAATTGTGCATTTCCCCTTTTTTAGGCATAATTTATCTTCTAATTACCTCCTGAATCTGATATTTTTTTCAGAAATAATCTCTTAATGTAATTCTTTCGGAGCATAGCTATGTTTGTCCTCATAATTGGAATTGTTATATTCTTCGGTGTCCATTTGATTCCATTAACCTCCGCAAAGGTTAACCTGGTTGAGCGCATGGGGGAGAAAAAATATCAGGGAGTATTTTCAATATTTTCCTTAATTGGATTAATAGTAATGATTTACGGTTTCAGTCTTGTCGATGACTGCAACCCGATGATGGCGGATTGTGATACAAATAACATCCATTTCTGGGAACCTTTAGAATACAGCAGGGAAATTTCATTTATACTAATGCCAATCAGCATAATCCTGCTTGTTGCTTTTTTAGTTGAATCAAATATAAAAAGGATTCTGCGCCATCCATGGCTGTTTGCAATCATTCTCTGGTCTTTCTGCCATCTGATTTCTAATGGCGACCTTAGATCAGTTCTCCTGTTCGCCTCTTTTGGAGTTTATTCAATCATAGATATTGTTTTCTCTAAAAAAGAAGTTCAGTCATCGGAGAGTTTACCTGTTACAAAGGATGTGATAGTAATTGTCGCAGGATTAATCCTGTATTCTATTCTTCTGTATTTTCATCAGTATGTTTCAGGCGAGCAGATAGTTGAAAAGAACAATCTTTTCTTTTTCCTGCCTTAGTCAAAATTAAGCTTTATATATCATCCCATCATTTTCTTTGGTGTCAGCAATCAGCTGAACCCCTTTGACTGATTACTGGCGGAAGTCCGTTACAAAGCTATTTAATTCGATCCTCGTCTTGAGTCTTCCCTTAAACAAAATTCTGCACAATACATATCTGGTCTTGAGAAACTAAGTA
>JAKUUF010000078.1 GCA_022448705.1 SAR324 cluster bacterium
ACACTGTCCCCGGATTTCCGAGCTTGATGAATGCGTTCTATCATTGCATCTGAAGCTTCTGAATCCGGACAGCGTACGATGCTGGCTTCAATCTGTTTAACGCCGACTGTTTTTTTGTCTACTGAAGATTTAATATCATGAATTTGTTCTACCCAGGCAATTGTCTGAATATTTTCCCAGTGAAGTAAAAGTTTTTTTGCTATTGTTCCTGCTGCGACTCTTCCAACGGTTTCACGAGCGCTTGCACGTCCACCTCCCCTCCAGTCTCGCAAGCCATATTTTTTTTCGTAGGTGAAATCTGCATGGCTTGGGCGATATAATTCTTTTAGGTGATCATACGCGTGTGGTTTTGCGTCTTCATTATACACTATAACTGAAATTGATGTTCCTGTAGTTCGTCCCTCAAATACTCCGGACAGAATTCTTGCAATATCGCTTTCCTTGCGCTGAGTAGTAATTTTACTTTGTCCTGGTCTTCTTCTGTCCAGCTCATATTGAAAATCTTCCTCATTAAGCGGCAATCCAGACGGACATCCGTCAATTACAACTCCTACTCCTGCACCGTGTGACTCTCCCCATGTGGTTATGCGAAATATTTTACCGAAACTGTCTCCCATGATTTTGATTAGTTAAAATACAGATTTCATACATGTTTTTGAGTCATTTCAGCATAACGATTTCACATCCAAGGTGCAAGGAGCTTGGTGCTGCAATCTTGAAATTTAGGCCTAAGATCGCTAAACTTGCATTTGAATTATTTATGTTTAAAACAACAAATGATCATTAAAATTATTTTTAGACTAACTCACAGTGATGCGGTTTAACAAATCCAGTCCAAAATGGATAATCTACAGCTCGATGGGATTGGAGGTGGGATTGTCTGTAGTTGTCGGTTTTTTGATTGGCACCTGGCTGGATGAGTGGCTTGAGACAGCACCCTGGTTTTTGCTCATATTTGGAATTGCCGGAATCATAGCCGGATACAGGAGCATGTTCCGAATGGTTAAACGTATGAAGTCTGATACTGAAACTGGCCAGAATAATAAACCAAAATCTTCATCCTGAAAATAATGTTTGATGCCAAAAATTTAATACATTGCTTGGCCCAGACTGGTAAATTTGAAGTAAAATTATATTTAATTAAAGACAATAGCTGTGCAACCAGATACTGATAAAGAATCGGCGGTTTCTGAATTACAGGATGAATTGGTTACGCAAGAGAAATCCATTGAAATTAAACATGCCCATTTATTTCAAAATCTTCTGTTTGGTGTCAGTATTGTTTTAATTCTGGGAACAGCGATATTTGCACTTGACCTAATTTTATCTGTTGTGTTAGGATGTCTGGTTATTGGTTTTAATTTTGTGTGGACTAGGCAGTTTGTCCGCAAGCTGTTGAAGGAGGGCAAATTACTGCCACTGGATTTGCTTTTTTATCTTACAAAGTTTGTCATTTCAGTTATTTTTATGTTTGCTGCTCTGACGTACTTAGATCTTTCACCGGGAGGGTTACTGATTGGACTTTCCAACATAGGACTTGCCACAATAATTTTATCTTTCATAAGAATGATGCCTTCCAAGTGACCCGCTAAGTCAATCCAAAGCATTTCTGATGATAAAAAAATTCACCACATCATTCATTATATTGATGTCAGCAGCTCCTGCGTTTGCAGCTGGAACTGGTTTCACCTGGTCTCATTTTCTGCTTGGTTGGTTAGAAGCTCCTCTTGTGGAACTTGGAATAGACCCTGTTCCCATGCTGGACCTGCTTATTGTTGCCGCAGCGCTTATAGTTTTTGCCTATATTGCAGGAAAACCTTTTCGAAAATCGGAAATGCTTGAGCCCTCAGGACGGGCAAATCTGCAGCATTTTTCGGAAATAGTAGTTAGTGGGATTCTTAATTTTTTAAGCGGAATTATTCGCCATGGCATAGGAGCGCGTCCTATTCTCCCTTTACTGGGAACTTATGCGTTATTCATTCTTGTGCTGAATCTTGCTGGTATTGTACCGGGCTTCAATCCTCCAACTGATCAGTTCAACGTCACTATTGTTTTTGCGATTATAGTTTTTGTCATGACTCACGTTCTGGGTCTTCGTCAGCATGGGGCTGCATATATTAAGCAATTTCTCGGTCCCTTGCCTTTACTTGCGCCACTGATGTTTCCTATTGAGATCGTAAGTCATTGTGTGCGCTTGCTTTCCCTTTCAATCAGGCTGTTTGGCAACATGACAGGAGATCATAAGGTAGTTATGATCTTCACTTCAATATTTGCGATAGGACTGCCTATTCCATTTTTGGGGTTGGGGATTTTGATTTCAGTGCTGCAGGCATTTGTTTTTGTCTTGCTGTCTGCAATTTATTTTGAACTTGCAATGAGTGAAGCACACTGATTGCGCAGAATTAATTAACATCTAAAAGGACATAATGAAAAAATTATTATTATTGGCATTATTATTGACAGCCAGTTTCCCTATCTATGCAGCGGAATTTGGCGAAACGGCCATATTAGGCATAGCTCTTGGTGCAGGTTTGTCAATTGGACTTGCTGCACTTGGAGGAGGAATTGGACAAGGAATTGCGATGATGGGCGCCTTGGAAGGAATTGCCAGGAATCCAAATGCTTACGACAAAATCTTTACACCCATGATTATTGGTTTGGCCTTGATTGAATCACTGGTCATTTACGCGCTTGTAATCGCCTTTATGCTGCAAGGAAGAATCTAAACTCCTTAAAACTGCGGTTCTGATTGAACCGCAGCCTCCCTTCATATAGCTCCCCGCTCATAGACATTAAATTAATCTCAGCTGAATTAAAATATCCTGGTGCAAGGCATATTTAATGGATATTTAGAATTTTTTGCTTAATATTCTGGAATAATTTTTTGTTGAATCTTCTACATTTTTTTCTTCATTTAAAACTCATCAGAAATAAAAAATTTTCGTAAAAAATTACAAATAGATATTTGCTGAAAATTTTTTTGTCAAAAAGATAGACAAATTTTTCCATTCCCATCTGTACAAAAGCACAGACTTCATTTTTCCAGGAATTTTCAGATATGCTCAAATTTTCACCTGGGTACGGAAATATATAATTGTTGAGTTTAATTTTTTTGAAGACAAAATCATATTAATTTGCTATGGTGAGGCATTTCAGCTAAAGGAACGAAAAACATAAATTTTGGAGAGAAATTATGAGTGAGCAGAAAATATTCGAAATTCCTGCATCTGCTAAAGAAAAAGCATGGATCGACAATGACAACTATTTAAAGATGTATCAGGAATCTGTTGAAGATCCGGTGGGCTTTTGGGATAAACAGGCCGATCGACTGGACTGGTTCAAAAAATGGGACCGAACTCTTGATTGGGATTACAATAAGGCTTATATCCGCTGGTATGAAGGAGGAAAACTTAACGTTTCTCATAATTGTCTGGACAGGCACTTGGAAGCACGAGGAGACCAAAAGGCGCTGATTTGGGAGTCAGATGATCCAAAAGTCGATAGAAGCTTTACTTACAAACAACTTCATTCCGAAGTGAGCAAATTTGCCAATGTAATGAAGGCACTAGGTGTGGTAAAAGGTGACAGGGTTATGATATATATGCCCATGATCCCCGAACTGGCAATAGCATGTCTGGCATGTGCCAGAATTGGCGCAGTACATTCAGTTGTATTTGGCGGTTTCAGCTCAGAGGCACTTAAAAACCGTATTATTGATTGTGATGGTAAAATGCTCATTACAGCCAACGCAGGTGTCCGCGGTGGCAAAAGTGTTCCGCTTAAGCAAAATGCAGATGCAGCAATGGAAGGCACCAGCATAGAATGCTGCATGGTGGTGAAACATACAGAAGACGCATGTGAAATGCAATCTGGACGTGACTATTTCTGGCATGAAGAAATGGCAAAAGCCTCTTCTGATTGTCCTGCAGAAGAAATGGATGCGGAAGATCCACTCTTCATTTTGTACACTTCAGGTTCAACAGGAAAACCCAAAGGCGTTTTGCACACAACTGCAGGATATCTTGTTTATACTTCTCTGACTCATCAATATGTGTTTGATTATCATGATGGAGACATATACTGGTGTACAGCTGACATAGGGTGGGTTACAGGGCACAGCTATATCCTGTACGGTCCGCTGGCTAATGGAGCCACTACACTGATGTTTGAAGGAGTTCCAAATTATCCTGATTTTGGGCGATTCTGGGACATTTGCGACAAACATAAAGTTAACATATTTTACACGGCTCCCACAGCAATTCGGGCCATTGCAAAAGAAGGTGATGAATTGGTCAATAAACGGGATTTAAGTTCCTTACGATTGTTAGGAACTGTAGGGGAACCTATCAATCCTGAAGCATGGCTCTGGTATCACAGGGTAGTTGGACATGGTAATTGTCCGATTGTAGATACATGGTGGCAGACAGAAACAGGAGGAATTTTGATTACACCGCTTCCCGGAGCAACACGTACCAAGCCCGGTTCTGCTACACGTCCTTTTTTCGGGATCCAACCTTTATTGGTGGACGGGGACGGGAATGAGCTTGAAGGAGCTGCCAGTGGGAATTTGTGTATTAAACACCCTTGGCCTGGTCAAATGCGTACGGTGTATGGTGATCATGAGAGATTTATCCAGACATATTTCAGCACATACAAGGGGCTGTATTTTACAGGTGATGGCTGTCGGCGGGACGAAGATGGGTATTACTGGATCACTGGACGCGTTGATGATGTTTTAAATGTTTCGGGACACCGCATGGGTACTGCCGAACTAGAATCAGCACTGGTGCTTCATGAAAATGTGGCTGAAGCAGCAGTTGTTGGTTTCCCTCATGAAATTAAGGGACAGGGCATTTATGCCTTTGTAACATTAAACACAGGAGTTGAGCCGACTGATGAATTGCAAAAAGAATTAGTACAACTCGTTCGCAAGGAGATCGGCCCGATTGCTTCTTTTGATGTAGTACAATGGGCACCGGGACTTCCAAAGACACGTTCCGGAAAAATAATGCGCCGTATATTGCGTAAAATTGCTGAAAGTGATATGGAAAGCATCGGCGATACTTCCACACTTGCTGATCCGTCTGTAGTAGATGATTTAATTTCCAATCGTCCTGCAAATTGAGCTTTTTGAATATTTGTCATGACATTAACTTGGTAATTCTCTGATCGAATAATTAATTGAGAAAACTATGAGTTATCAGGATCTTTATCAGCAGTCCATAGAACAGCCGGAAGTATTCTGGAGAAAACAAGCTGAGCTAATCAAATGGTATGAATTTCCGGAAACAATACTTTCACAGGATGAGAATGGATTTTTTCGCTGGTTTGCAGGTGGTAAACTAAATACCTCATATCTGGCACTTGACGCACAGATCGAAGATGGTCGAGGTAATCAACTGGCACTGATTTATGATTCTCCTGTAACAAACTCTCAACGCAAATTTACTTACACTGAGTTGCGTGACGAAGTTGCAGTTTTTGCCGGAGGATTAAAAAATTTAGGTGTTGGCAAAGGTGATCGTGTGATTATTTACATGCCAATGGTTGCAGAAGCAGTAATCGCAATGCTTGCTTGTGCCAGGCTTGGGTCTGTGCACTCAGTTGTTTTTGGAGGGTTTGCTCCTCATGAACTGGCAGTGAGAATTAATGATGCCAAACCTAAAGTACTAGTGACTGCAAGCTGCGGCATAGAATTTACCAATATTATTGAATACAAACCGCTGGTTGATAGAGCGTTGGAAATTGCAGAATTTGCTCCGGAAAAGACAGTCGTATTGCAGCGGCCTCAAGCTGAAGCAGAAATGCAATCAGGACGTGATTACGATTGGGTTAAACTGGTCAATCAGGCTGAACCGGTTGAACCAGTTCCAGTTGAGGCAACTGATCCTTTGTATATTCTTTATACTTCAGGAACAACAGGACTTCCTAAAGGAGTTGTCCGGGACAATGGTGGACACGCTGTTGCTTTAAAATACAGTATGAAAGCAGTCTATAACACTGATCCCGGAGATGTCTACTGGGCAGGTTCAGATGTGGGTTGGGTGGTCGGACACTCCTATATTGTTTACGCACCGTTACTTCATGGCTGTACTACCATAGTTTACGAGGGTAAACCAGTCCGTACACCAGATGCTGGTGCATTCTGGCGTGTAATTTCTGAGCATAAGGTAAATACATTTTTCACTGCTCCCACTGCTTTTCGTGCTGTAAAAAAAGAAGACCCGGAGGCAAAACTCAAAAAACCTTATGAAATAGGTTCACTTAGGACATTGTTCCTGGCAGGTGAAAGACTTGACCCTCCTACTTATGAATGGCTGAAGGAAATTTTGAAGGAAGATTCAGATGCAGGCATCCCAGTAGTTGATCACTGGTGGCAGACCGAAACAGGCTGGGCAATTTGCTCGAATCCAATGGGTATTGAGCCGCATCCTGTAAAAAATGGTTCTCCAACAGTTCCAATGCCAGGTTACAATGTTCATGTGTTGGACGATGAGGGGAATACCTGCAAACCAGGTGAAACTGGAAACATAGTGATTCATCTTCCTTTGCCGCCAAGCTGTTTACCAACTTTGTGGAATGATAATGAACGCTTTAAGCAATCATACTTGTCCAAGTATGATGGATATTATCTGACTGGTGATGAAGGAACAAAGGATGAAGACAATTATTTTTTTGTGATGGGGCGAACAGATGATGTAATTAATGTTGCAGGACATCGTCTTTCAACTGGCGAAATGGAGGAGTTGATTGCAGGACATCCCGCTGTAGCAGAATGTGCTGTTACTGGCATAGATGATGAGCTTCGGGGACAGGTGCCGGTGGGATTTGTTGTACTAAAGGATGGTGTAGAAATATCCCAGGAGCAAATGCAGAAGGAATTGGTTGACATTATCAGAAGAGATATTGGTGCCGTTGCTTACTTTAGACAATCAGGTATTGTCAAACGTTTACCTAAAACACGGTCTGGTAAAATACTGCGTAAGACTATTCGTAAGCTTGCAGTCGAGACCGAAGTTTCAGTACCTCCCACAATCGATGATCCAGTTATTCTTGATGAAATCCGTGATGTGATGCGGGAACGTAGAATAGGCCAGTACGCTTTGTCCTGACAAAACAACACGTGCTGGTGTTCTGCAAACTACTATGACCTTCCATTAATTTGTTGCAGATGATCCAGCAGAAATAGCTTCATATTTTCCTTTCAAT
>JAKUUF010000079.1 GCA_022448705.1 SAR324 cluster bacterium
CGGAGTTGCATTCAGTATCGATGGGGGAATGTCAGGATAACTCCAATTAATATATTATAAATCCGCATATTTAGGATCGCTTGTGATTGATACTATGTGAATATCTTAAGTGTTTCTGTTTTACATTCCAGATTAAAGATTCAGAATAAATTTCGGACTTATTTTTTTGTCTTCTTATCCTTCCATGCATTTCCGCCGGGGAACTCATATTCTCTAAGACTGGCATCCTTCATGGTAATGCTGTATCCAGGTTCCTGCGGAGGAATGTACCGGCCGTTTTTGATTGCAACTGGATGCTCGAAGTGCTCATGAAGATGATCAACATATTCAAGTATACGATTTTCAAGACTGGCAGAAACGCAGATGTAATCAAAAATTGATATGTGCTGCACATACTCACACAGCCCCACTCCTCCAGCATGCGGACAGACCGGAATATTAAATTTTGCCGCCATTAATAACACAGACAAGACTTCATTAACGCCTCCCAGCCTGCAGCAGTCCAGTTGGCAGAATTGTAGTCCCGCTGCTTGAAAAAACTGTTTGAAGATAACACGGTTCTGGCAATGTTCTCCTGTGGCTACTCCAATCGGTGAAATTTCCTTTGAAATTTTCTGGTGTCCCAGAACGTCATCGGGGCTTGTAGGCTCCTCTATCCACAATGGATCAAATCTGGCCAGGGCCTTCATATTTTCAATTGCCTGGTCAACATCCCAGTTTTGATTCGCGTCAAACATCAGCTTGCTGTCTGGTCCAATTGCCTTTCTCATGATTGAAGCCCTCCTGATATCATCTTCAATGCTGCTACCAACCTTCATCTTAAAATGAGTCCATCCCTTTTCAACGGATTCTCTGCACAAAGCCTCAATCTTCTGGTCAGTGTAGCCAAGCCATCCGGCGGAGGTGGTATAAGCAGGATAGCCTTGCAAAAGCATTTCAGATTCACGCTTCTCTCGAGTTGAAAAATTCTTCTCGAGAATCTTCAATGCACCTTCAGGCGTCAGCACATCAGTAATGTAACGAAAATCAATGGACCTGACCAGTTCCTCCGGAGACATATCAACCAGCAGTTTCCACAACGGTTTGCCTTCAACCTTGGCATATAAATCCCATACAGCGTTCACAACTGCAGCGGTAGCAAGGTGAATAACTCCTTTTTCGGGCCCTACCCATCTAAGCTGGCTGTCACTGACAAGCGACCGCCAGAACTGGCCCATATTTTGTGTAATTTCAGCAAAGTCTCTGTTGATCAGCATATACTTCATTGCGTGCACTGCAGCCACACACAGCTCATTGCCTCTGCCTATGGTAAAAGTCAAACCGTTACCGCAATGTGAAGAATTAGTCTTCAGGGTAACATAGGCAGCAGAATAGTCTGGATCAGGATTCATTGCATCCGAACCATCCAATGCAGCAGAAGTCGGGAAACGAATGTCTCTTACAACAACATCCACAATTTTTAACATAATATTTCTCCTTCAAAATGTTCAGCCTGAACATTGAATAGCTAATAAAACACTACTTCAAGACTATTCATTGATTTTCCAACAAAAGAAAAATTAATTTTAATAATTCTTCTTCCGCTTCGCCAACACCTTGCCAAAACTGACTCATGGTTGTATAACAAAAGTACATTAAGCCTCTTTATTCTCAATTTTTTTAAAGCTGTCGTGTTCAACAGGATTATTTGTAAATATTCCATCAGTCCACTGCTTGTTACCGCAGTTTACTTGTGTATTTACTGTTCGCAAATACAACCGGCCTGGTCCCAGCAGGCCAGGCCAAGGGCTGTTGTGATGGGGCTTAATACCACATCCACTCCTGAAGTTTCGGAACAAATCTTGCTTCAGAAATTTCGTGAAAAATTAGCATATACTTTTGATTTAAGCTCGCAAAGTGCCTTCGAAAAGTCCCTTGGAGAAAAATCAAATTCAGATGGTGATCATGAATGCAGACAACTTAAATGCGTACTTGAGGTTCATGCGGATTTTCCACAAACACATCTGTTTATACTTAATATCCCTAAGAATGAAAAACGTCTTACACTGGTAATGATTGGAGAAAGACATAAGTGGCTTGTTAAACATGAGTTATGCTCAAACTGCGGATTTTCCCGTGAAGAAATGATAGCAAATTTAGCACTTAGTATGCAGGAATACTTTACGTCTCCCACATCTTTGCCAGGCATTAAATTACCTAAACCGCCAAAATCGCTAACTTTAAGTGCCCCTAAAAATGTTTCAGGAGCAAAGCAATTTCCTTATTCAGATCAACTTTTACGATTAAAAGAAACAATTAAGAAAAAGAAACCTAGATTACCTTTGGAGGAATTTAAATACAAGTTGGCACAAAAACAGTATAACCAGTTGATCGGAAACAGAATTAAGAGAGACTTGATGTTCTTTCGACACAAAAACAGGCAGCAGGCACGAGAGGAATTAAAGGCACGACTCAGGCTTCAGATCAATCAATCAGGTAAGGTAATTGACAGAATATTGATAAAAACAAGTGGATCCAGCATTTTCGATAAAATGGTTTTGGATACCGTTGATTTGCTTGAGCTGCCACCTCCGATGGAACTGTTGATTCGTGAACCTCCGTACGTGGTAACAATTCTTATCCAGCCCTGAATCACAGCAACATGAAAATTATTTCAGCAGAAGACAAATTTGCTCAACCATTAGCCACGGAAGCTGGAGCACTTGAAGTAAAAAAAACAGCTGCTTCACCTGCAAAGGCACTGGAACTGGTTTTTGGTGAGTACTCCCCAAACACGCAAAGGGCTTATGCCAGGGCTTTCCGGGATTTTCAGGAATGGGCGGATATCCGTGAACTGCATGAAATGGAAAGCTTTGACCCCTTACGCATGCTGGAATACAAAAATTTCCTGAAATCCTCAGGGAAAAAGCCGGCCACGATTAACCAGACCATGAGTGCATTGAGGAAAGTCTGCAAAGTGCTCACGGAGTTTGGCTACTTGAAACATAACCCCTTCAAGGCCTCAGTTATCCGCGCGGAAAAAATTGATTCTTCAGCAAGTAAAGGAGCACTGCAGGTTTCACAGCTGAATGCCATGATAGAGGCTAACGAGATGATGGAATACGATGGACGTATTGCATCCCTCTTAAGATTCCGAAATGGGCTGGTGCTTAAATTCCTATACCTGACAGCCGCACGCCGCGGTGAAGCAGCAGACCTGCTTTGGGATGACATAGTTCAGGACGGCTCATTTCAAGTGGCCATTCTGAGGCACACAAAAAGCGGCAAGGAGCAACGTATCAAGTTAAGGAAAGAGCTTCATGAGGAACTTGAGGAGTGGCAGAAAATGCTGCAGGAAAATAATGTTGTCACTACATACGTTTTTCCATCACTGGGTTTTCGTACAATGGGTGATAAAATGTGCGGCAAAGGGATAAATGATATTATTGTACGTCTTGGAAAAGCAATCGGATTGAATATATCCGCACATTACCTCAGGCACACAGCAATCACACTGGCACTGGAATTGGGTGAGCCGCTTCAGAAAGTCCAGTCTTATGCCCGCCATGCATCTGCCAACACAACGATACGTTACTTTCACGACAGGCAACTGCTGGAAAAAAACCCTACCGACACCCTGCCTCTGATATAGCAGGCACTTTATCTTAAGAATAATCCGAATGGCTGGATGGATTCTTAAACAGCGTGTTTAATTTCTTCAGCCTCTCCTGCTTTTTTTGTGTATTGAAAAAACATGGAATTTTTGACCGCCTGCAGTCCTGAGATACCCAGAACATAAATTATTCTTTGTCTGGACATTTAATTCTCGCACTATTTTGTGCCTGGGGTTAAATTCTGTTTCAATTCCCCAAGAAAAATACTTTAATCCACAAATCCGCCCCTGGTCATCTTTGACGGGTCCAGCGCCTTGTCGAGTTCTTCTTCAGACAGGTCACACATTTCAAGTGCAACAGCCTTGAGCGGCCTATTTTCCGCAAAGGCTTTTTTGGCAATTTTTGCGGCCAGGTCGTAGCCGATCAGCGGGTTGAGAGTTGTTACCAGGATAGGATTCTTTCCTGTAAGAGAGTTGATATGGTCTTCACGCACCACGATTCTTGAAACCGAGCGGTCAGCAAGGTTCCGGGAAGCATTTGCCAGAAGCCGGATTGCCTCCAGCAGGCTGTGAGCAACCATCGGCAGCATCACGTTTAATTCAAAATTACCGGATAATCCACCCACACTTATTGAAGCATCGTATCCTATTACCTGCGCGCAGACCATGGCCATTGATTCTTCTATCACAGGGTTCACCTTACCAGGCATGATTGAGGATCCCGGCTGGAGTGCTGCAAGCTGAATTTCACCAAGTCCGCCGTTCGGACCGGAATTCATCCAGCGCAGATCATTGACAATCTTCAGCAGACTGACTGCAAGGGTTTTCAGCTGTGCACCTAATTCAACAGGCGCGTCCACGGTAGCCTGTGCTTCAAAATGATTTTCTGCTTCACGAAATGATTCCCCTGTAAGCCTGGAAACTTCTGCAGCAAATTTTGCAGGAAATTTCGGGTGAGTATTGATTCCAGTGCCTACAGCGGTACCGCCCATCGGGAGTTCAGCCATATTTGACAGGGCCGTTTCAATTCTCTTAATGCCTACTTCGATTTGACGGGCATAGCCTCCGAACTCCTGCTCGAATGTTACTGGCATTGCATCCATCAGATGGGTGCGCCCGGTTTTGACTACGTGTGAATACTCTGATCCTTTTTTTAAAAATGTTTCACGCATATATTTGAGTGACGGGACCAAATCATTTTTTGCCTCTATGTATCCTGCGATCCTTATGGCAGTAGGGAATGTGTCATTTGAGCTTTGACCAAAATTAATGTGATCATTTGGGTGAACCTTGACTGATAATTCCTCAACCAGCTGCATTGCACGCCGTGCAATTACTTCGTTTGTGTTCATGTTGCTGGATGTACCGGAACCGGTCTGGTAGATATCTATTGGAAAGTGATTGTCCAGTTTACCGTCAATAACTTCCTGTGCCGCCAACTGAATGGCATGAGCAACATCCTGGGGAATATTTCCCAGTTCTGCATTTACTTTTGCGGCAGCCTGCTTGATCACTCCAAGCGAGTGAATCAGGGAGCGGCTGATGCAGATTCCACTGACAGGGAAATTATCAACAGCACGCTGGGTTTGAGCCCCATAAAGAGCATCCGCAGGGACCCTGACTTCTCCCATTGAATCTTTTTCTATACGATATTCTTCGCTCATGATGACCTTTCAGTTTAATTTAATTTTCGATCTTGCTTTCAGACCCATTTAATACCTCTGAATAGCAATGGTATTTATTTTTTTTGCATGTTTATTGGCTTCATTTTTTCAGGAGAGTATTCCACCGTCGACAGTGAATGTACTGCCGGTTACATATGAAGCGGCATCTGAAACCAGAAAGAGAACCATTCCGGACATCTCTTCGGGCTGGGCTATTCTTCCAAGAGGAATCTGCGGCAGAACAGTTTTCATGAGTTCCTCATTCTTTGTCAGGGCAGAGGCAAACTTTGTATCTGTCAGTCCGGGCAGCAGGGCATTTACGCGAATGTTATCTGCACCCAGTTCCTTGGCGAAAGACTGCGTCATGGAAATCAATCCTGCCTTAGTGATGGAATAAATGCTCTGGTAGGGCATCGGAATTTTTCCATTGATTGATGAAACATTGACAATTGCTCCTCCTCCATTTTCCCGCATGAGCCTCGCCGCATGCTGGCTCATAAAAAACGGCCCCTTCAAGTTCACACTAAGTGTTTTGTCCCATGCCTTTTCCTCGGCATCAACCACTGGGCCATAGTACGGATTTGTTGCAGCATTGTTCACAAGAATATCCAGACTGCCATGAGTCTGGCGTATTTTTTCGAAAAGCGCCTCAATTTCTCCCAGTTCTCCATTATGGCAAGCAATGCATGAAGCTTTTTTTCCTGATTCCTTTATCTGTGATTCAACTTCCTTCAGATTTTCTATCCTTCGGCTAGTCAGGATAACCTCTGCACCAAACTCAGCAAGAGTCTGCGCAATCGCAGCTCCTATGCCCCGGCTTGCTCCTGATATCAATGCAACTTTTTCTGTAAGATCAAACATCGATGGAATTTTCATTTTACCTCAAAAAAATTAGTACATTCCAATTGTGCTTGAATTTTCTGCAATACTCAATCTACTGCTGTTTCATGGAGAAGAGATATTGGGTTTGTGAAAAATGTTCTTTAAAAAAATGATTGCAACTCCAGCAAAAATTGCGATGCTTTGAGAAAGTGAAGTCAATTTACATTGCCACTTGAACACCTCTTGGATAATATTATGCATGTTGGTTCAGGTATTCAGTCACCTACATATAAGAATTTACATCAGCTTTTGAATCAAAACAATTGGTATGTGGATCGCCTTAATATTTCTTACTATCCTGGCAATGATTTATTTCAGATTGAAGAGGCCGGTTGATGAGAAAATTGAACCTCCCTCTAATCTGACTATGTTTTTCCATCCTGTCCAGGGTGAAGGAGATTTGTTTATCGGCGGACTCTTGCTGATATTCTTTTTTTCCCAACTTTTCCTGGAATTATTTCAAGGACTGAAAGAATTATTTTAACCTGCTTTCGGATTCAGCATTTCAGAAAATTATTCTGCTGGTCATATTAATCATGGTTTACAAATAATGCTTAGAAATCTACTTATCCTGTTATTGACACTGTTTCAGGATAAATATGTCAGAACTGGCACATTAGTGGGAATAATAATCGGAATTTGGAATCCGGAAATTCTGCAGGGAGAGCAGGGAAAAAGCGTCATAATACTTGGTTTTGTCGGATGGGGCATCGGTGCTTTTCTTGGTTATTACAGGAACGGGAACTCCCAATTTACAAAAAAACGGAAATTCAAAGTCTTCCAGGGAGGCAAGTAATTCCGGCTGAAAACTCCCAGCTTTTTCCTGCTGATCCTTCTCTCACATTTTCAGGTTTTTTTACTTTTCTCCATTTTTTATAATTATCAGTCTTCATTTAAGAATTTTTGTAGATACCATAATTTTCGAAAGAAAAATTTAAATGAGTTTAACTGGGCAGT
>JAKUUF010000008.1 GCA_022448705.1 SAR324 cluster bacterium
TTAAAGTATCATTAAAACGCATTCCCACCAATCATTTTGCATTTATCAGATTTGCAAAGCAGGCATGATGGAGTCACCTCTTTATCAAAAAATTCATCACATCATCAGCTTAATTCCTTCAGGAAAAGTTGCTACATATGGCCAAATTGCGGAAATTGTAGGAGGGTGCACTGCACGCATGGTGGGGTATGCCGCTTCAGCAGTTCCGCAGGATTCTGACATCCCATGGCAGAGAGTTATCAATTACAAAGGAGGTATAAGCCAAAGAAGCAGTGGTTCCGGAGGATTACTCCAGCAAAAGTTGCTTGAAGCAGAAGGTATTGAATTCGATCAATATGGCAGAACAAATCTGGAGCACTTTCGGTGGAAAGGAGAATAGAGGTGCATACAAAAAACTTCAGCGCATTATGCGGGCAAGACTAATACAGCGCGAAAGTCGTTTACGTTTGTCATTGTAGGCCCCGGTGAAACCAGATCTCCAAGCTCATGGAAAAAACTGTAGGAGTCATTGTTTGATAGAAAACATGACGGATCCAGGCCGAGTTCTTCTGATTTTTTAAAACTTTCCGGAGAAATGAATGCTCCAGCATTATCTTCTGTGCCATCGATACCGTCTGTATCGCAGGCAATAGCCCAAATTCCATCCTGACCTCGCAATTCCTGCAGAAGTGCAAGCATAAACTCAGTGTTTGGTCCTCCACGTCCGGAGCCTTTTACAGTGACGCTGGTTTCGCCGCCGGACAGAATTACGGCCGGTGGCGATACAGGGTTGCCGTTTTTCTGAATCTGCAGTGCCGTTTCTGAGTGCATTTTGCCCGCATCCCGGGACTCACCCTCCAGGCTGTCGCCAAGCATGAGCGGTGTCATTCCTGCTTCACTAACTGCCTGGGCCGCAGCCCGCAGCGACTGTTTTGGTGTGGCAATCAAATGATTTTCAACATTCTGCAGACGTGAATCTCCGGGTTTTGGCGTTTCATCAGCTGCATTTTCCAAATGTTTTAATACTGACTTCGGTTCAGAAATATCATATTTGGTGAGAATTTTTAAGGCATCTTCAAAAGTTGAAGGATCTGCGACTGTTGGTCCGGAGGCAATTACAGACAAGTCATCCCCAGGAACATCTGAAATCGCCAGGGTTAACAAAGGGGCTGGTGAGCAGGCAACAGCAAGTCTGCCGCCTTTGATGGCAGATAGATGCTTACGTATGCAGTTTATCTCGTGAATCGTTGCGCCACATTTAAGAAGTTTGGAGGTAACTCCCTGTTTATCTTCAAGGCTTAATCCGGGAGCAGGAAGCGACAGCAGGGAAGATCCTCCACCGGAAATCAGGCACAATACGGAATCTTTTTCAGTTAGTCCGGATGCAGTTTCAAGCATTGATGCGGCAGCCCTCATACCTTGTTGATCAGGTACCGGATGCCCTGCTTCAACAATTTCGATCTGCTGACACTCAACAGCATGGCCGTAACGGGTGATCACCAAGCCTTCCAAAGCAGCTGATGTGTGCTGCTCAACTGCCTGTGCCATAGCCGCGGAGGCTTTGCCTGCACCAAAAACTACAGTACGTTCTGTAAAATCCAGTTTTGAAAGGAATGGAGGAACACATTGCCCTGGCTGTGCCTTGGCTACGGCAATTTCAAACAGTGAATTAAGGAATTTGCGGGGATCCATTTATCTTCAAACGTTCCATCAAATAAACTGCAGGGTGGAGTATGCTCAGGTCAATGGCATTGCTGCGTAATCCCGCACGTATTTGATAAAGGCATCCTGGGTTGCCGGTGACAATAGATTTGGCTTCCGGGAAGGCTCTCAATGTCTGGCGGACAGATTCGATTTTTCTTTCCAGCACCGCTTTTGAAAGATCCGGCTGAACAAGATTATAAATCCCTCCTGAACCGCAGCACCAGTTTGATTCTGTTAGGGGAACGAGTGTCACTCCAGGCAGGCTGCTGAGAAGCTTTCTAGGATTTTCATCTACTTTCTGGGCATGCATCAGGTGACAAGGAGCATCGTAAAGAACTGTATCCTCTTCATCCCTAAATGGCAGTTTTTCCAGTAATTCTGAATAGCCGGAGAGAAATTCAAGAACATCAATTATCTTGTTTTCAAAGCTGCCCCAGTTCATTTGTGCATCAGCAGTTCCTTCTGCAAAAAGGTGGTGGTATTCCTTCAACTGTGCACCGCAGCCTGCAGCATTTGTGATGATTGCATCTAGATTACGAGGCTCGAACGCAGAAAGATTTTTAACTGCAAATTCCCGAGCAGTTTTTCTGTCCCCGCTGTGGACATGCAAGGCGCCGCAGCAAACCTGATTACCCGGTACTACCACTTCGCATCCGATACTGCGCAGCAGAGTCAATGTTGAATCATGAATAGCTTTTTCTGAGACATCCATGATGCAACCTGTAAACATTCCCACTCTTAAATTTTTTTGCTGAATTTGTGTGCCAGTTTTTTGACTTTCCTGGACCTGTAACGGCGCCAGAATTTTATCCGCATGTTTTCGCTTGAAGGACTCGCCAGAACAATCTGGCAGTAAATGCTGCTGAAAAACAAATAATTCAGGAAATAATCTGCCTATAAAAGTTTTTGTGATCAATTTGGGCAGACCGCTGGCAGAGTATAATTTCAAGAGACGGCTGGCGGTTATCATTAGCCCTGTTGAACGGAAAAGTCCTTTTAAGAGAAACATGCGAGAAATTTTCTCTTTCAGGCTTTGTGATTTATTCTCCAAAATGATGCCGCGCGTTTTTTCAAGCAATTCACCAAATGGTACTCCGGAAGGACAAGCGCTTTCGCAGGCACGGCAATCAATGCAGCGGTTCAATGGGTCAATCACCTGCGGTTTCAGTTCCAGTTCTCCTTCCCACAAACCACGCATTAAATAGAGACGACCCCGGGGCGAATCTTTTTCATCGGCCAGTTCCCTGTACGTAGGACAGCTGTCAAGACAAAGCCCGCAATGAACACATTTGAGAATGTTGTCAAATTCCACTTCATTGAAAAGCGCTTTTGACTCAATAGCACTATTCTGTGAAAAATCCGTACTCATAAATCAAAATCAAGATCGTAATAGGGAGAAAAAAATACATTTGATGGATCCAGATGCTGTTTTAGCCGCTTTGACAATTTATACCCGTTAGCCACACCAAATTTACCCAGTGCCTGAAATGTACCTTCTCTTCCAGAACTGACCCAGCGAAGTTTGCTGTCTGGATGAGAAAGGAATGTTTTAATTTTTTCTAGATGCTTCAGCTGTTCTTTACCCTGAGTGCTTTTGTGCATAAAATGGATATCACCACCTGCAGGGTGCACAACCATTTTGAATTTTTCTTTACGAAATGTTTCAAAAGGAAAACTCATTATTTCTTCTGTAGGCAAAGTTGCAAAAACATGAAAGCAATTTTCTTTCAATCCTGCTGCGGCACGAGCTTCCTTTAAAAACCCCTCGAACCTTTGCTCTCCGGGAGTGAATTTCTGTTCGGAAAATGATTTGCCGTCAGCAAGAATTCCCATTGATTCACCAAAAACATCACTGATTTCACTTTCAATTCTGTTTCTTTTAGACAGATTCCCGGAGTATCCGAGTCCCAGTGACCAACTTGAATCATGCGTGGACGCAGCCTGAATCCAGTCCAGTGGCAGTCGGCGTTTGAGTAGCTCTTTCACCTGGACAAGCCACTCTTCATTTTGAAAAATCCCGAACATGCCATGCGGGTCAACTGGATGTGGAAGCACCTTAAAATTCAGAGCTGTAATAACACCTAATCCTCCCTGACTTCCAAGCATCATTCTTGTCAGGTCGTAACCGGAAACATTTTTTACAACCTTCCCGCCTGCAGTGACAATTTCCCCTTTCCCGTTTATGTATTCAATACCTATTATATAATCCCTGAGTCCGCCCATAAACATACGGTTGGGTCCAAAATCGTTGCAGGCTGCTACAGAGCCCACACAGGAATCGGAATACCAGGGATTTACTGGCAGCAGCATATTCCTCTCTCCAAGCATTTTCTGTAAAGTCCTGATGCTCATTCCTGCTTCAACCCCGACGACCATGTCATCAGGATCAAAAAAACGGGTTTTGTTCAGGTTTTTAAGTGAGAGAATGTCTGAGGGAATAGTGTCTGAATTTCCTGAGACAGGGGTCAGGTTACGGGAGCAATTGCCACAGATACGGAATAGATCCTGAGACTCAATTCGTGAAGATACCCAGCTTTGTATTTCCTTGAGTGTGCCAGGTTCATATATGCTCATACTGCAATTCCGGATTTTGCAGCCACAATTTTTGTTTTATCCAAAACTGCAGTGCTTTTAGGAGAAGTACCGCTTTTTGATTCAGCACAGCGTCCTGGCTGCGGGAACAGCTTTCCGGGATTTAACAGGTTTTCGGGATTGAAAAACGTCCGCACATACTGCATGTTTGTAAGTGAATCATTTGAATAAAGCTCAGTCATCCATTCTGCTTTTTCAAGACCGATTCCATGCTCTCCGGACAGTGCGCCTCCATGACGGATGCAGGAAGATAGAATTTCCTCACCAATTAAGTGAGACTTTTCGACCTCTTCAGGATTTTCATAATTGTAGAGAATCAGAGGATGCAGATTGCCATCCCCTGCATGAAAGACATTGGCAACAGTCAAACCATGTTTTTTACCGATATTGGAAATCTCATCCAACACTTCAGGCAGTTTACTTCTGGGGATCACTCCGTCCTGAACATAATAGCTGGGGGAAATTTGTCCAATTGCTCCAAAAGCTTCTTTGCGCGCACGCCAAATTTTAGCCCGTTCGGATTCATCCCTTGCACGTCTGACTTCAGTTGCTCCAGAATCTTTCAGTAAATTTTCTACCACCCTGGCCTCGTCATCCAATCCATCAATCAAACCATCCAGTTCAACAATCAACACAGCTTCAGCATCAAGAGGGAACCCGGGCTTCAGTGCTTTTTCAACGGCGGCAATAGTTATTTTGTCTAGCATTTCCATGGCTGCCGGGATTATTCCCTGGCGAATTATGCTGGAGACGGATTCACATGCTTCCCTCACAGAAGAGTATATACCAAGCAGAGTTACGGCTGTTTCTGGATTGGGGGTAAGCCTGCAGATTATTTTTGTGATAATGGCAAAAGTTCCTTCTGAACCTGTCATCAGTCCAAGTAAATCCGGACCAGGCATCCCGAGATGTTTCCCGCCGAGAGTGACCAGTTCGCCATCAGGCAAAACTATTTCCATGCCGAGCACATGATTTACGGTCACACCGTACTTGAGAGTATGCGGTCCTCCCGAGTTCTCCGCTAAATTACCTCCTATTGTGCATGCTTTTTGTGAAGAGGGGTCCGGGGCGTAATGGAATCCTTCTGAATTGACATGTTCAGAGATACGTAAATTTATCACTCCGGGGCCAACTGTGATAGTCCTGTTCTCCCAATCAACTTCATGAACTTCCTTGAAACGAGCCATCTCTATAATAACGCTTTTGTCCTGTGGCACCGCACCACCGGAAAGTCCTGTACCCGCTCCTCTGGCAATAAAGCTGATTTTATGTCGATTAAGCAATTTGACAATTGATGTCAGCTCCTCAACTGTTCCCGGAAACACTACTGCCATCGGCGGCGCAGCATAAAGAGTAAGCCCGTCACAGCGATATGCATAAAGAGTAACAGGATCATCCTTGACCCACTCTTTTCCAAGAATTTGTTCGCATTCGATGCGTAAATTGCTTTCAAATGGCATTTCCCCTTTTGTCAGACTGCTGTGGTTTCACAATTAATTGTGCTGAAGACATGCTTTTAAACAAATTATCCTGAAAAAATTCAGTACATTAATTTATGTCATTTAACATGATATCAGAGTACTCAGCTGAAATTAGTCAGTCAAGTGTTAATATAGTGTAAGCAACTAATGAATTTTTCGAAAATTTACAAAACACTTGATCATTGTATCAGGAAAACAGAGGATTCCTTTCAAGGTTTAACTTGGCTTTTGTATTTTTCGCGCAGCATAATTCACAATAATACAATTAAATGATTCATCTGGATTTTGCAGTTTAAGAAAAATGAGTATTTTTGGATACGCACGTTTAAACAATCAGCGCCCGACCCCAAAAAATCTGGGCATAAGAAATCAAGTCAAAATAATCCAAAGATGGACTGAAGAGAAGGGATTGACAATACGTAAGATCTTCCGTGACACAGCCTCAAGCAGTGCTAGCCTTGAATTGCCGAATTTGAAAAAACTTATCTCCCTGATTGAACAAGGAGAAGTTTCTGTTCTTGTTGTTGCACGTCTGGACAGGTTAACAAGGGTAATCCGCCTGCATAAACAATTATTGGATCTGTTTGAAGAAAAAAATGTAAGGTTTGTCTCAATTATGGAAGGTCTGGATTCAAAATCAAAGTCTGGAAAAAAAGTTTTGGAAGCAGTTGGAATTATGGCTCTCTGGGATGCTAAATCGATTCCGGACCGCACACGACGGATGATTGAACTAAAAAAGGAGATTGGTGAGCGTGTAGGGCATGCACCATTTGGTTATACTTACCACAAAAAAAGGCTTATTCCTTTAGATAAGGAACTGGCAATCGCGGCAATCATCAGAGAAAAACGGGAGGATGAAAAACTCAGCTACCATAAAATAGCCAAATTTCTCAACAGTCAAAGACTGCGTGCTAAAAGGGGTGGGCGCTGGTATGCGGAAACAATAAAAGTAATTTGCGAAAATCCGCTTTACGAACGTGATTCAAAAGCTGATAAAGAAACACTGTCCCGATAGGGTGAGTGTGGACTGAATTCTTTAATGCCCTGTCGAATTGATTCTTTCTCCTCTTCCAGAAAATTAGAGATCGAACTCCGGAACCCCTTATGTTCCACCCAGTGTGCACTATAAGTAAGCTCCGGAAGAAAACCACGCTGAATTTTGTGCTCACCCTGGGCTCCTGCTTCGAACAAGCTTATTCCTTTGCGTATCGCGAATTCTATTGGCTGATAGTAGCATAATTCAAAATGCAAACTCCTGTAATTGCCTTTACAGCCCCAGTAACGTCCATATAAACAATCACCTTTTTGAAAATTTATTGCCCCTGCCACACAATCTTTATCGACATATGCCAAAATTAACACCAGTCTCTTCAGCATGGTTTGGTGTATTCTGTAAAAAAACTCTAAAGAAAGATATGGATGACCCCATTTTCTACTGATGGTAGAAATATAAAATTTGTACATCTGAGCTATGTGCTCCCGCGTTATATCATCACCTTCCAGAACTGAAACAGTTATCATTTGTTCTTTAATTTGCTTACGTTCTCTGATTATTTCCTTACGGCGCTTACGCTTCAGCGTAGAAAGGAACTGATCGAAATCCTGATAATTGTTGTTCTTCCAATGGAACTGGAAACTGTGACGGACGAGGAATCCCATTGAATTGAAGACCGGCAGTTCTTCAGCAGTAATGTAAAGGAAATGGAGTGAGGAGCAGTTTCTGCTGCGCATGCAATCCAGGGCTTCTTCCAAAAGTTTCTTTCGAACCTGAGCGGCATCTGCGTCAGGATGGACGAGCAGTTTCCTTCCTGTTGCAGGTGTAAAAGGAACTGCGGAAACAAGTTTAGGATAGTAATTTAGTCCATTCCTCTCATAGGCTTGTGCCCATCCCCAGTCGAAGATATATTCACCGTACCCATTGTTTTTTTCGTAAAGGTATAGTGCCCCCTGCAGCATGTCGTTTTTCCATATTGTCAAGTGACACGGGATCCAACCTGATTCTTCACCGACACAATCTGTCTCTTCCAGAGCAGACAGAAAATCATGCTCTGAAAAAGGAAAATCAGAATCAGTAAGTTCACACCATTGTGCTGGAGAAACAGCACTCATTCCTGATTCAGATCTGGACTTCACAATTTTTATGTTAATGGATCGATGCCGCCAAGTTGAGCACTAAAGGGGGATCTTGGCATTATGGGTTTCAGAACAGAGATTCACTGGAGGCCAGGTGAACGTACAAATATGATCTTGTTATTGCGTACATAACTTACTATTTGTACCGATGTTCGTTTTATGTTCTGAACAGACTTTAAAAAAACGAGTTGAAAAGGGATTCCCTGTTTTTGAAGACCGGTATTTAAACTGTTTTCTTGAGTTGATGTGAATCCTGAAGAGCTAAGAACTCCCATATCTTCCGAATGACGCATTGCTGTAATATCCAAAGGACTAAATTCCTCCAATTGCTCATCGGTCAACACATTACCAGCATAGGTAAAATGACTTGCAATCATCCTGTTTTCTGAGTCAAATGCAAAAGCTTTTAATTGTATTTTTTTCACATCTTCAGAATCTTCGAAAATATCCCTGATAGCCCCTTCTACTACTAATAATGGAAGTCGATTATAACCGTTCTCCACCTGCCTTGCCTTGAACTCTCCATCAAACTCAAGATGGTGTAAGTTTTTTGCGGTTAACTGATGAAAAATTGATGAATCAAAAATCTTGAGATATCCTCCGACAAAAGCAATTCCTGCAACTGCAAGCACACAAAATATGACGAACAAGATGAAATTTTCATGGAAACCGAATTTTACCTTAGACGGATCAGCGGTTTTTTTGTCTTCCATGTTTTCAGCTGAAGTTTTTTTGGCCTCACCTTTTAATCTTGAATGATAGTTTTTACTTTCAGGTTTTAATCTGTCAAAGTCCTTAAGTAATCGATTTTTCTGATCTTGATGTTTTTTTGTCTGATGTATTTTTTGTTCAGCTTTTCTGCCAATATTTCCAGCTTTTGATTTTGCTGTTTCATTTTCGGATGATTTATTTATACCCAGATCTTCGAGGATAGAAGTTGCCGCCTCCGCGGCAGTTTTATTTCTATGCTGATTAAAAAAAGATGAGGAATCTTCTTTTGGAAGTTTCAGTGCAGTGGTTTCACTTGAATTCAAGGAAAATTTCTGTGGCTTTCTTGCTATCATCTTTATCAGATTATTATTCCCCTTCTTGGGGTTTAATTTAAAGGCTGGTCAGCTCAACTTCCTGTTTGTTTATTAACCATGCAAGATCCATAATTTCCTGTGTAATCTGATGCTCACATTTTTAGCCGGAAAAAGCAAGTTTACAGAGAGAAATATTGGTTCAAATTTCTTCAACTGCCTGTAAGAACGCCAAGGAATATGAACTGTGGTTTTTGATATTCCCGATCATTTATCGGGTATGCTACTTCTATTTTTAGAGGAACCTGAAACAGTGAGGCAGTGTCCACAGTCCACTCAATACCAAAACCGGCATTTTGACGATGTTTTGCTTGTTCATAGGAATTGTATTTTGACCATATTTTACCCTGGTCATAAAATACGGTCCCCTGGATTTTGAAGGCGCTTACTATTCCCCATAAGGGAGCAGTTACAAGCGGAAATTTATAATCTAATCTTGATGCGAAGAGACGTTCGTCACTTAAAACTGTATGTTGAGGATATCCACGCAATACTGATGGGCTTCCAAGCTGAAATTTCTTCTGAAGAGGAGTTGTTCCTGTAGTAGTGCCATGAATGAAATCCAGCTGAAACAATTTTCGGTGACCTACATGAAATATCTGACCAAGTCTTCCCTGCCAGCGCACATATGAGAAATCACTTTCCAATTCAAGCCAAGGCTGCTCGTTCCAGATGTTCCAGCTTATTTGATAATTTTCCCTTGGCCTGAAGCCTCCAGTATGTTCCAGTAAAAAAGTGTTTGATTTACCAGTTTCAGATATTTCACCGTTTCCGGAACGATCGTCTGCAGAAAACAGGGTTTCCCTTGACAAGCTGGAATGAAATTTATACTCCAGTTCGCCTGGGTTATGAGGTGGCTTGAATGTTGCCCTTATTGCCTCAGAGCGTACACCGCCATACTCTCGTGCGCTGAATCCTGCCTCAAGACCATTAATTCCCAGATTTTCACGATCAAAATTGAAAATGTAGAGGCCGCGCCTGTTTTTTGTCCCATATCCCGGAATAGCGTAGAGGCGATAGTCATCAAACTTATATTTAACGCCGAGGCCAAATGAATTTCCATCTAATGCATTATTCCCAAAGCCAGGAACCAATAGTACAAGATGCTCCCGCTGTTTTTTCCAGTCAGACCCTAAACGTACACGATAATAAATAAAGGAATGGTTATTGATACGTGATGTCTCCAGCAATTCTTCATCCGGATCAATTGAAACTTTATCCGGGAAACTCTGAGATTTTATCAGTACAGCCTCCTGCTGTTTAATCCCGGGCAGAATCCTGCGGATTTCTCTTCCATCTTTTGTTTTCATTGCAACAACAACCGGCATTTGGGCAGCATCTTTTTTGTTTATGACTATTTCAGTTTCATAAGTCCCGTCTGGTAAAGTCCTGGTTGATGAAGTCTCAAAACCGTAATCCAAAGTTTCTTTTGTTTTGAACCATTGAGCGAAAAACCAGTCCAAAGAACCAGACCCCACTGCTATATAAGGATCTACTGGCGGAAGTGGAGGAGTCCTCAATCTTGGGTCATGAAGTTTTTCCATTGAGTACTGAAATTCTTTTTGACCTGCTAACTTTCCCTGATATTTTTTTGCAAAATGCTGCAGTCCTTTACGGAATCCATTTTTACCCATAAGATATTCCAGCATGGAAAGAACCATTGCAGTCTTGTAAGTCAATGTCTGTAAAAATTTTTGGGAATCTGGATTTTCCCTAAAAGATGATAAGATGGGATAGTTTAATTCGGCTGCAACAGAGTTTGCCATGTCCTCAAAAAAATGATCACGATAACGGGGATTCAGCCAGTCAATAGTGTCAAATATTCCTGCGTCCGGACCAAATTTTTCCTGAAAGAAGCGCAATCCAAAAAAAGCCGGAAGTCCCATGTTGAGCCAAAGCTGTTTATCATGGTCGTTCCAGACAGATTCGCCAAACCAAAGTTGAGCCAGTCTCCGTGTCAAAAATCCAAATGCCTGTCTGTCCAGAAATTCAGACCGTTTATAGTTCGGCAGCGGAACCAAAACAAGGTTATTAAGGATGTCAACCTGTTCATAATCGGCCTCTACAGCAACTATCCGTATTGACTCCCACGGAGATTCAAGTCCATAACTGGTGCGCATAAATTCCAAAAACTGCCTGCTCCAATTATGCAATAGTGCAGCCCTGCGATCATGACCAGTCAGGTAAAATGAGGTAAGTTGAAATGAGGTTTTTGCAGTTTCAGAATGTGAATTTTTCTCATCGATTCCTTTTGAGTTTTCTTCCGTAAGTTTTTGGTGGACTCTGGTAAAGATCAAGGGGAAGTATTTCAGAGCCCTTTTTGTTTCATTAAATGTAGCTGATTTGCCTGGGGGCAATTTCTGATGACCGCTCGTGGTAATTATTGTTCCAGGCTGAACTGCTGTCCATTTAACCTCATATGTTGCGGGAGCAGGCATGCTGCCGTCAGTTTCCCAGCCCTTTACTTTTAAGGTACTGCCATTGTTCCAGGCTAAAAGCTTAGGATGCCAGTGGGCTGTCAATAGCATTCCATTGACTGTGCCTTCCTGCGTGTGTTCAGGAAATTGTGTGTAAAAGTTTATGAATACAATAGACTGGCCAGGGGAACCTTTTATGTCCGGAAGGTCCCCGGGCAGGAAAACCCTTAACAGTCCCTGATCGGTTGAATATCCAACTTCCAAATCAGGATTTGGTTCAAGTGAAAATTGCAGCTCACGCTTTTCTGTTGAGGAATTTGAACTGAATGCCTTTACAGAAGCTATGCTCAAGCTTCCACGGCTGAAACCTTTTGGTGTTTTTGGATCCTCAAAATTGTCCTGAAAACGACGAAGCGAAAACACCGGAACAATTTTATGTTTTCGTATTCCCCTCTCATCCTGAGCAAGGAAACGGTTTCCAGGCAATGCAAATAGTAATTCATGCTCAGGAAATGCGCTTCTAGTGAAACGGACTTGCATTTTCCCAACAAGGAGTGTCTTATCGTGATCATAAGACACATCAATTTTGTAATGTGGGACTTCAGTTTTTTCTGGGGTTTTTGCATATAATATCTTTGCATGAAAACACAACAGTGTTACATAAACAAAGATAAGAAGGAGTGAGAACCTGGAGACTAAGTCACTCAGGCAAAAAACCTCTCCATTTAATTTTGAACCAATTAATCTTAGATATGGATACTCAAAATGGCCTCGATTTTCACAAAAATAATTCAAGGTGAAATTCCTTGTGAAAAAATTATTGAAACAGATTCTGAAATCGCATTTCTTGATATTATGCCCTGTGCAGAAGGTCATACACTTGTCATTCCAAAACTTGAAGTGAAGCGTTTGGAAGATTTACCTGAATCTGAGGCTTTGTCATTGATGCGTACAATGCAGCATGTTGCAAAAGCAGTCAGTGCTGCTTTCGATGGAATAGACTACAATCTTATCCTGAACAATGGAGCAAATGCAGGGCAGGAAGTTGAGCATGTCCACTTCCACGTGCTGCCACGTCCCCAGGGTAGTTCCAGGCCTTTTCATCAACGTGCTAAGTATGCTGAAGGGGAAATGCAAGAAGTGGGAGCAAAAATACGAAATTGTCTATGAAGGACTATGTTTAAACACTTTTTTCGGAGAAATGAATCCCACAAATATTGCTGCCAAGAAATAGGCAGTCATGTCCATGAAGGAAGGTTCAGTATTTCTTTATTTGGTTTGAAAGAGTAATTAGTTAAGCATGTTTTCTGAGGAAGTAAGCAGATCTTTACAGTATCTGAAGCTGATTTTGTCCGATAGCCTTTCAAAACAACTTAAAATCGGCACGTGAAAGAAAATAACGTCTGCCTGAGCCAAAGTGAAGAAAAAAAAGATGCAGAACAATTCTGCGGGTTCATAGGTCTGATTGGCCGACCCAATGTAGGCAAATCTACATTGTTAAACAAGCTGGTTGGTCAAAAAGTTTCCATAACCACTCACAAGGCACAAACCACCAGAAACCGCATTCTTGGTATCCGGACAGAAAAGGATACTCAAATTATCTTTATTGATACTCCCGGAATACATAGAACTGAAAATCTGCTGAATAGGAAAATAGTAGCATATGCCGAAAATACTCTGGGAGATACGGATTTAAATTTGTGGATTGTTCAACCTTATCCGCAAACTTCTGAAGAGAGGAACTGTTTCTCCGTTTTACATCCTGAAGACCAGCATATTCTTCAAATGCTGTCCGATAAAGAAAAACGGACAGTGGTGGTATTAAATAAAATCGATACCTTATCAAAGGGAGATTTGCTTAAGAGCATGGCAAATCTTGACAAGCTGGGACTATTTGCCGAAATTGTTCCGGTTTCTGCCTTGAAGTCAACCAATCTTAATCAGCTGATTGTAAGCCTGAAAAAATATCTCTCCCCTCATCCCTTTTACTTTGAACATCATCAGGTCACAGATGTTACAGAGCGTTTTCTGGCAAGCGAATTTGTCAGGGAAGAAATCTTTCTGAGGTTGAGACAGGAAATACCATATTCTGTAGCAGTCATTGTGGAACAATTTGAAGAGGATTCCAAATGCATTAAAATTGCTTGTGTTATTTGTGTTGAGCGAAACTCTCAAAAAGGAATCATCATCGGCAAAAAAGGCGAGATGCTGAAAAAGATAGGTGCCGGGGCTCGAAAAAAAATCCAGAGTCTTCTTGGAAACAAAGTTTTTTTGAAGCTTCACGTCAAAGTTCTGAAACAATGGACCCAAAATGAACTTCATCTTAAATCTCTGGGATTTGAATAAATTACCTGTTAAATGAGTTCGGACAAATGTCTGGAACTTATATCTTTCCTTTACTTTCTTTCGGAATGAAATGAGGAACTTGATAAAAATACTTTTCATAATAGCTATTCTTATATTTGAATTTTTTATGTTCCAGTTTTCATTGGAAATTGGAGCAGTTTCATTGGTTTTGATTATTGCTACATTTTGCATAGGTTTTGTCTTAAATAAAATAACAACTGTAGTTGAGCAGCCCCGTCTTGTTCTTTCATCTGAGCCTTTTCGAGATTCATCAAAGCATGCTGACAATAAAACCAAATCCGATACAGAAAAAACATCTGATTCAGAGAATTTAATTCCGGGAGTAGATTCTTCGATTTTTGAACAATTCAGGAAAAAGTTTAATTTGAAACAACCTGAATCAGCTGATGAAGACGATACAGCAGCTACCGTAAACTCACCAAATTCAACTTCTGCAGCACAGGCATACGAAAAAGCTGGAAGTTCTGACGAACCTGAAAATTTTGATGAAGAACTTGAAGATGCAGATCAGGTCAAAGTTACTTTAAGTGAAAACGTGAAAATTCTGAAAGAACTGCAAGGTGAAAAAGTTGATGAAGTTTCGAATGAAAATTTTACAGTAAAACCAGAAATACCAGAGAGTGGTGAAGTTGAGAATAAAAAGAAACTAGGGACTGGTGAAGAGGCTCTTGAATTGCTTACTAAAAAACATCAGGCATTAAAAAAGCAAAATGAGGAGGAATCATTGGAGGAGCAGGTTGAAGAAGAAGATGATCTCTTTGCTGATGAAATGGTTCCGCTTCCTGGAGGAGAAACTCTTATTGAAGAAGAGAAAGAAGAATTTTTTGAAGAAGATATTTTTTCTCCACCAATGGATAATGAAAGCCATGAAGATGAAGAAGGTTTGGAATTATCCTTAAGGCAATCAACCCCTCATGGAGAAAAATCTGATGAGGCTGAAGGTTTGCTTAAATTAGCAACAACGGCCTGTGAGGCAGGAAGAATGGAAGAAGCCAAAGCAGGACTGAAGAGTTATTTTAAGCTGCTCCATGAGCTTGGACAGAGTCCAAGTAAGAATGTCCTGCAGCTGGCTGAAAAGCTTGAAATTCCTTTTGACTCTGCCAGTGACCAAGCATCAAGCACTGTATCTGAAGAATTAAGTGATGCTGCTGATATGAAGTCAGAAAAAGACATTCAGAAAGAGCCTGAAAAAACAGATTATTCGGCTGTGATGGACGGCATTGTAAAAACTTTGGAAAAAAAAGAAGCTTATGATGAGGCATTGCCCCTTCTAAAAGACCTGCTTAAATTCAATAGGGAGCGTGTTAATATTTCTGCCATGGACCCGCTTTTCGAAAGAATTGAACAGGCTCATGCTTCAATGAATAATAATAAGGAGCTGGTTGAAACATATAAAGAGCATCTGGCAATAAAGCAGCAGCTTGATGACATGGAAGGAGAGTTACGTCTTCTTGACCTGATAAGTAATCATTATGCAGATTCCGGAGATCAGAATGCCGCAGAACGCTATCGTGCTGAAAGCCAGCGTGTCAGAGCTGAATTGAACAAAAAATAAACTGAATTGAAAGGAGATCCTGTGTTCAGTGCTGAATTGGGGGCCGATACAGATGTACTGTTTGTGCTAAAAATAAGTGCACCCTTCAGGTGTTTGTGAGCTTAATTTGTAACCATAGTTTCCTGCCTCAAATTGTAATTCTGCCAGCAATCTACAGCCTCGAGTACGACGTTCTCGAACAACATAATATTCGCTGATACGCGGTGATGTATCATATTCCAGGTGAGCAAACATATTGATCGCAGTAATCGTGTGTTTTTCAGCCAGCTTAAGATACCTTGGCTGAAGACCTTTCTGCCAGCTGTCAAAATAATTTAATCCCCATCCAATGTGATTGTCTGCCTCAACCAAACGACTCCGGAAAGATTTTTCCGGGAATTCTGATACGCTTTTAGAGCAAGAGATCAGCAGAAGAATTACAGAAAAAAATAATATTAATTTTCTTACTGACATGAGTAGTAATCCACAGTCTTGAATTTATTCAAAATTAGTTTCAGGAATTCTGGTTGTTTATTATTTTCTCACGATCAAATAAACTAACCTGTTCTGTATATCGGCCTCTCTGTTAAAAATCTTTAATTTTGAAAGATTTTAAGTACTAGTATTTTGACATTGTTTCCAGGTTATATTTTTTATAGAATTGTCCATTCAGATATTTTGACATTTTGTTATTTCTATGCAAAATAGCATTGGCCAGTAATTTGCAGTTTAAAGCATATGATATATTTTTTTCTATTGTAAAATAACTGGATATGGAGCAGAAAAAAATTTGGGCTTTTGGAGGAGGTAAAGGCGGTGTAGGCAAGAGTTTTGTTGCTGGAAATCTCGGCATTCTGCTGGCTCAAAATGGTCATACTGTTATTCTCGCGGACTTGGATTTGGGTGGAGCAAACATGCACACCTGGCTTGGTGTAAACAGTCCAACGAAAAGTATTTCTGAGTTTATAGAAAGAGAAGAACAGGACATCAAAAAATTATTGATTCCTACCGATATACCCGGTTTGAACCTGCTTAGCGGGGCAAAGGACGGAGTAGAGATTGCAAATATGAAGCATACTCAAAAACGTCGCTTTATTACAGCCTTGAGGCAATTGGATGCAGATTATATAGTGATAGATTTAGGTGCAGGGACTGCGTATAATACAATCGATTTTTTCCTGCTGGCCGATTCTCAGGGTTTGATTGTAATACCTGAGCCTACTTCAATAGAAAATGCTTATCGTTTTATAAAAAATTCATTTTTCAGACAGGTCTTTCATAACAGCCAAGGATTCGGATTAAAAAATGTTGTAAATGAAATAATGCGCAAGGATAACCCACACAATGTTAATACACCTAGAGAACTTATTGATTATTTTAACAAACTGGGAGGCAAGGCCACTGTATTTATTGAAGAGCAGATCCAATATTTCATGCCAAAATTGATACTTAACCAGGTTCGAACTGAACGTGATCAAATGGTAGGTCCGGCCATGAAAAAAGCATGTTTAAAATATTTTAATCTGAACGTAAAATTTATAGGCCAGGTAAGTTTTGATGATTCCGTCAGAAAATCTGTCCTGGAACGTCAGCCACTTGCAGTTGCATATTCTGATTCTGAACCCATGGAGCAGTTGGAGGTGATCCTAACTGATTTACTGAAGGATGAGAAAGAAAATGCCGGTAATAACAGCATTTTATCTCAATTGACACTATGACTAATCACAGCAAAACTTCTGCAAAAATTGAAGAAAATTTATATCAGATTCTTGATGTTCCAAACACTGCTAATTTAGCGGAGATACGCCAAGCGTATGAAGGAAAACTAGAAGAAACTCATTTGGAAGCATTTGCTGCGTATTCCTTGTTACCCGAAGAAGAAACTGAAGAAAAATTACTTCAGTTCAGTCATGCTTATATAACTCTGGCTAACCCGATTGCTCGTGCAAAATACGATGATGAATTAAATCAACCCAACATTCCTGACAAGAAAAAATCTGATTTACCTGAAGTAAGGGCAAAAAAGGCGAAGGAATCTACCACAAAAATTCCTGAGAAAAATAAATCTGAAGAAAAGGCTAAGGTTTCAAAAAATGAAGCCCAAGTTGTTGCGGGACAAACACTGAAGGAGAGACAGGATTATTATCTGAAATTGTCAGCAAAAAATGAACATACTGAAGACAGCATTCAGGAATTTTATAATACTCTAAAAACTGGTGGGAGTGAAATAACCTATAATGGCGCGGTATTGCAGCAAATAAGGAAAATGAAATCTATATCAATAAATGAGCTTGCTCAAATAACATGTATTCGCGGCGCATACCTCAAGGCTATTGAGGAAGAGGATTTCAGTAAATTCACTTCTGAAATTTATTTAAAAGGTTATTTGCTTTGTTACGCTGAGTCTATGAATTTGCCCACTGAAAAGGTCTTAGATGATTACATTCGTGTTTATAAAAATTCTGCGAGGTCTGAAAATGGTTGAAATGTGGTATGGGGGCATTTTACAATTGAAGCCGATTGTATGGGCTGTTGAAATGAAGGCAACCAGGATTTTGAAAAAAATCAGAGCCGGAAATAAGCCGGGTTCTGTCCTCACTGATGTGAGCCGTGATCATTCATCTGGGACTGCCGTTACCGACAGCCTCTAGCGTCCTACCCAACCGCCAGGCGGGCAGCCTGATTGCGGTTCTATTTGGACTTGCAACAGGTGGGGTTTACACTGCCAGTCCTGTCACCAGGACTGCGGTAGGCTTTTACCCTGCCATTTCACCCTTACCTGTGTTTCCTGAGAAACCATCGGCGGTATGTTTTCTGCTGCACTATCCATTGGCTCGCACCATCTGGCCGTTAACCAGCACCTTGCCCTATGTTGCCCGGACTTTCCTCCAGTATCCCGGAATCAAAACAAAACCGGGAAGCCAGCGATCACGTATCCGACTCTGATGAATACTAAATTATCAACATTGCAGATAAGATCAAGTGTCCTTATTTATTTCAAACTCTAATGCAAAATGATATGAAGCATAGCTCTAGACAAGATTTTTTAAAGAGAAAATTAAAAAAAGATGGTAGGCGTTTACGTGGTTTCAGTTTTATTGAAGTCATGGTTGTAATAATTATCCTCGGGCTTCTTTCCAGTATAGTCGGAGTATATCTTTTTGATTCTGCAGAAAAGGCAAAGGCTGACGCAACTAAAACCCAGATCAGAGGACTTGAAACCGCACTGGATCTATACCGACTTCATAATTCCCGTTATCCTTCCTCAGAACAGGGTTTAAAGGCCTTGCTGGAGAGACCCGAAGTAGGGTTGATTCCAAAAAACTGGAATGGCCCTTATTTGCGCGGGAATAATTTACCAGAAGACGGCTGGGACAGTCCTTTCCGCTATATCAGTAAGAATGGGAATGAGTATGAAATAATTTCACTCGGAGCGGATGGAATTGATGGAGGTGTGGATTTGGATGCAGATATCAGTTCCAGCGATCTCTGAAAAAACAGCAAAACAAAAATCTTGTGGATCAGGATATGGTTTTACATTTCTTGAAATCCTGGTTGTTTTAACTTTGGCGCTCCTTATTTTGGGGACAGTCCTTCCACAGTTTCTTGCCTTTTTTTCCAAACCTGTTGAAAAAGAATTTAAGCATCTTAACGCTGTTCTGAAAACACTGAGAAATGATGCAGTGCTCAAAAGCAGTTCTTACTGTCTGCTGTTTGATTTGAAGTTACAGCAAATGATGACCTCAGAGGAGGTTGATTCAGGGGAATGCAGTGAAGAGTTTTTTGAAAAACCAGATTCTCTCAAGCCTCATGAGTTTCCTGAAGATCTCATATTACGTGAGGCTCAATTAGCAGGGTCAAGTAATTTAGTTTCCGGAGCAATTAACGAATTTCTGGAAGTTCACATCAACAGTTCCGGATTTGTTTCACCTTTTATGCTTGTGTTCTCGCTACCTGATGTATCAAGATCCTGGATAATTGAAACTAAGGGAATCATGGGGAAACTGCTGATACGCCAACAATGAGCACAGTCAGGATTTACGAGGTTGAAAAAAAAGGGGCAATTCAGAAAAAAGGATTTACGATCCTTGAAGTCTTAATTTCCCTTTCAATATTAGTACTCACTTTGATGGCACTTTATCAGTCATTTTCCACTTCAATTTTTATCCTCTCTTCAACAAACAATTTATGGAAAGCCATTTCTTTTGCTCAGAATGAATTGTTGAAATCAGAACGAGCAACTGTCTCACCTCCTGTTTCCATCAATCAGGGTGAGTTTGAATCTGAAAGTGGAATGAGCGGTTTCCGCTGGAAGAAATTTGTACGAGATACTAAACCTTTCCCCGGGATAGAGATAAGGCAAATTAATTATCAATTACTTTGGAATGAGGGTAAACACGTCTATACTTATGATGCCTACATTTACGTCAAACCCAAATAATGCAAGGCATTTAAATTCTGGTTTTTCAATTTTGGAATTATTAATATCAGTGACTTTACTGGGGCTGGTTATGTCTGTGCTTTATGCGGCATTTTTTCAAATTTCAAATTCCTCACTTAAAGTTCAATCAACTCTTGATGCTCGCCAGGAATTACGGCTGCTGATGAAAATTGTGCTCGATGACCTGCAGAAAGTAAGATATTTAAAACACTTTGCTGAGTCGGACCAAAGTGAAACTCAACAGAGAGAAACCGGATTGATTGCTGACCGTAATTTAGGTCCTGAAAACCCCGATACAGGGCAAATTGAGGAAGTAACCAGCATAGATTTTCATACATCCATCAAGTCACGCTTCTTTCCGGAGGAGAATTCTCGTGACCCGGAACTGCATGAAGTTGGTTATTCAATGCAGGAAAATCCTGATACAAAAACATGGGATTTTATTCGCCGTGAAGATTTTTATATCGACAACAATCTTAGGGAAGGCGGGAAATATCATGTTTTATCTGAGGAAGTAACTAAGTTTGAACTAGAATTTCTGGAAAGTGAGACGGCTCTTGCAGAAGGTGGTTTCAGGGAGAAATGGACAAAAGTTTGGGATTCTGATGAAAGATTGTGCCATGACTTAAAAGTTAAAGAAAATTTTTGTCTTCCCCGGGCGGTCAGATTAACCATGGCACTGAAGGCAAAGGGAGAAAAGACAATTTCTGATACTCAAGTCATCAACCTTTGCCTTCCACCTTGTAATAAGGAATTATTTGATTAAGGTCAAAAGATTTCAATTTAGACAGTTATTCATTTATCAGCCAGTCTACAGGTCCTTTGCCATACCTGATAATTTCTGCATCTCCCTGACTGAAATCAATTATTGTCGAATGTTCCGCAAAAATGGTTCCTCCGTCTACTATAAGATCTACCTGTTTTTTATATTTTTCATGTAATTTGTGAGGGTCATCATATAGTTCTTGTTCTGACATTCTTAAACTGCTGCTTAGAATGGGATGTCCAAGGGCAGCTACAATTTCGTTTGCTATTGGATGGTCAGGCCAGCGCATTCCAACTGTGCTTCTAGGTGTCAGCATCATTTTTGGGACAATCTTGGATGCTTTAAAGACAAATGTGTATGGCCCTGGCAATTTGCGTCTGAGCAGTTTAAAAATGTAGGTTGGAATGCCTTGAGTGTATTCCTGAACTTCTGTTTGATTTGCACAGATAAAGGTTAAGGGTTTTTTTTGATTGACCTTTTTAATTTTGAGCAGGCGTTTCATTGCTTTTTTGCTGAAAATGCTGCATCCAAGACCGTAGACTGTGTCGGTGGGATAAATAATAATTCCGTCGTTTTTCAAAACATCTACAACCTTTTTAACACGAAGTGGATTTGGATTTATCGGATTAATACTTAGTAACATCAATAAAACTGGAATAGATAAATTTGTTTAATTTTGATGCGCCTCATGTCAGCTGACCTCAATCAAAATTCCAAGCGAGCCCTTGTATCAAATTAAGTCCCAACTTAAACGGTCTATAAGTTAAGATTCAAATGAGGACAAAAACTGTTCTTTTTGAGATGCAGGAGTTAAATTGTAAGACAGTTTTAAATGACTTTGAGCAATTACTATGATTCTTTGCTTTTCTAACTTCCTAGAGTACCTAAAGATAATGGATAGTTGATGAATAATGTTGGCGCAATGCCATCATCACCTTTGGCAATATCAAAGCGGTAAATCAAACCTGAAATAATTGCTCGAAAACCTGCCCCAAAGGAAGTCCTCATATTTTTATGCAATTCAGAGATATCATCAGATACGCTACCTAATTCATAGAAGAACGAGGCTTGAAGAACAGTTCTTACTCCACCCATAATAATCCAGTTTATTGGAGTCTGTTTTTCCGAAAAATTATGACGATATTCCAAAACATAGTTTGAACTGTTTCCTGCATAGAACCTTCCTTGACTGTAGGCACGCATACGGTTAATTCCTCCAAGAGCTGAAGCCTTGCCGAAACGGTTTCTCTTAAGCCAATAGTTGGTTCTCCTCTTTTCGGCATCCCTGCAGGCGTCCGCTTGTATTTCCAGGTCACACCCGAGGCCAAATTTATTACTTAACGTATTTTCATCAGTCAATCCATGCTCTGAAATGTAGGACCGTGATTGAAAAGCGTTGATCAACAAGGTGTCGGACCCCAAAAATGGAATGTAAGTTGTTAAATTCAGAGAATTAACGTCATAGTCACTCAGTTCGCTGAGGCCGTAATTCGTTGCATTGTGCAAAAGTTCAAATCGAATCCCTTCACGAGGCTCCAAATGATTGTCGGTCAAATCAATCTGAGTTCCAATGGTGTGGTCTATCCAGGTTCTGGAAGGAGATTGAATATTTGAAAACTGGTTCTCGTCATTATCAAAAATTTTTGAAATTTTCGCTTCTCCTGTGGAATAACCAATTTGTATTTCAAGATGCTGATTATAAAACTGAGATTGAAGGTTGATTGTGGAATTGTTGGTATTTTCAAAAGTCTGATAATAATCGTTCTTACCTGAATGGATTCCCCTGTCGTAGTTGAGTAAGCTGATATCCCAGTCATAGTATAAAACCTTGAAGAACACCCTTTCATCAATAATGGGGAATTTTTGAAGTTGAACTACGGTTGCTTCAATATCCCCTTTTGCCAGAGTTTTGATTAACACAAGGTCTGTGCTTTCATAGAAATTCGAGATCAACCCTGCAATGGGTACAGCACATCCTACTCCTTCTACACAACCTGGGAGTGGGGCAAACATCCATCCCAGCTCTTTATCTGCTTCTCTTACAGTTCTCTCAGGTGGGAATTCATAAGAAAATGCAATTGAAGGCAGGAACAAACATAAAAGAAACCAAAATTTTGCCATTCTAATGAATAAATATCTGCCTTTAACCAGGATAAGAGTATTATTTGAAAATGTTGAAAAAAATATTTTGGTACTATTTATCATTTATTAACCTCTAACAAATGTTTATTTTATATTGATTTCATTTGTCTTTTGGAATGAAAAATTGTGGTCTTCTACCTGCGATGCCGCGTAATAGTCTGCCTAACAGATCTGCCCCTGTAATGATCCTTTTTTCATTGTTCCAGCATAAAATCAGATCATTATCGATAACATCGTCTTCTGAGTGTTCAGGGTGAACTCGCAATTTATTGATAACTTCACCAAGTGGAGTTGCTGCATCTGAAACCACTATGGGGCGATGACAGTAGGAATAAGGCCTGAATGGTTCAACACCAAAAAGCGCATCTCGCAGGAACAGATCTGCATTAAGCACCAATCTGGGGTTCCCGTCCAGTGAAGTCAATATCACCCATTTTTTACCTGAATTCTGAACCTGATTTAAAAAAGGGTCTTCCGGATTCCTTTGAAATACGGGAAAGACTGGGAGGTCAAATTCGGTTTCCAGCGGGATAATGCTTGCTGGGTCAACCACTTCTCCTTCGTCCCCAACTGGTAAATCATCAATACTCAAAAAATTAAGCGCGCCTGTGCCTTCAATTTGACTAATATCTGATTCCCGTGATTCCATGTGTTTTTGCAGCATTATACGGAAATCTTCCTCTTTGAAGTAAAGTACACCTTCTTTGCCAAGCCATCTGTCCAGCAGCATAGCTGAAGGTTTGCTTACAGGATAAAGAAAAAATCTGTAAAATCTAATTACCGGAGAAAGAATTATCCCCATACGAAGCGCATTTCGGGAAAAATACGCTTGTGGCAGGATTTCACCGAATAAAGTGATGCATATGGATGAAAAGAAAAAAGCCCAGAGTCCGGCCAGAACTGAATCTGTAAAGAGGGTCAGCAATACGTTTATGCTTACATTTCCCCACAGCAAAGTTGTCAGAAGCAGGTTTGCGTCTTTTCTTAGCTCCAGTACCTTTAATGCTGCTTTATTCCCAGACTCAACTTCAATTTCAAGCTTTAGCCTGCTTAAGCCAAACAAACCCAGGGTAAGTCCGGAAAATATTGCAGATTGAGTTAAACAGAAGAAAATGCCAACAAAAAGGGCAAGTTCCATGGAATTATTTATAATTATTTACTAAGTTCGATGAGCATTGGTATTAGCCGAAAATTTTGCTTACTCTAACACTTCTCTTAAAGTTCTCAAGATTATTTCAAAAATCAGCAATGTTTTTTAATAAAATTTATTAATTAATTGACATTATTTTCTAAAATATTTAGGATTCAGAAATTCGGATAACTGAATGGTGAGATTTCAATTTTTTTATAACTTTAAAATGGAGTTATTATGAAACATTTTAGAATATTACTCTTTTTATTG